>DATDBD010000253.1:0-10261 GCA_036525015.1 Lysobacter sp. | reverse complement strand
CAATGCGATGGAATTCGTCGAGCGCCTGCCGCAGCGCCTGGAAACGTCGATCGGCAGCAAGGGCGGGCGTCTGTCCGGCGGCCAGCGGCAACGCCTGGCGATCGCGCGCGCCATGCTCAAGGACGCGCCGATCCTGATCCTGGACGAAGCCACCGCCGCGCTGGATACCGAGTCCGAGCGCCTGGTGCAGGACGCGCTGAACCATCTGATGCCCAATCGCACGACGCTGGTGATCGCCCACCGCCTGTCCACGATCGAACACGCCGACCAGGTGCTGGTGCTTGATCAGGGGCGCATCGTCGAGCGCGGCACGCACGCCGAACTGCTTGCTCACGGTGGGCTGTATGCTCACCTGCATCGCATGCAGTTCCGCGAGGCCGAATGAGCGGACCGTCCATGAGCAAATCGCGCGGCGCGGTGCCGGCCTACTGGTACGGCGATGCGGCGGTTCCGCTGGGCGCCAGGCTGTTATCCACCATTTATGCAACGCTCTCGGGGCTGCGCCGGGGGCTGTACGCACGTGGCTGGTTGCGCCGGCACCACCCGGGCGTTCCCGTGATCGTGGTCGGCAACATCACCGCCGGCGGCTCCGGCAAAACGCCACTGACCATCGCGCTGGTGGAGCGCCTTCGCGCCGAAGGCTGGAATCCTGGCGTCGCCAGCCGCGGTTACGGCCGTGTCGAGCGCTCCCGCCCGCTATGGGTGGAAGCGGGTACCGATGCGGCCAGTGGCGGCGACGAACCAGTGCTGATCGCGCGCCGCACCGGCGTGCGCCTGCGCGTCGATCGCGACCGGGCCGCAGCCGCGCAAGCGCTGGCTGAGGCTGGCTGCGACGTCGTGATCTGCGACGACGGACTGCAGCATTACCGCCTGGCCCGCGATATCGAGATCGAGGTCGTGGACGGCCGCCGTCGCTACGGCAACGGCCAGTTGCTCCCGGCCGGGCCATTGCGGGAACTGCCCGAACGCGGCGCCCGCTGCGATTTCCGCGTCGTCAACGTAGCCAACGGTGGCAACGGCAATGGAAATGGCAACGGCGACACCGGCTTCGGCGAGTGGCCGATGCGGTTGTTGTCGGACCAGGCGCTGCCGCTGACCGGCGTGCGCCCACGCCGGCTCGCTTCCTTCTCCGATCAGCGCGTGCACGCGGTGGCCGGCATCGGCGATCCCGAACGGTTCTTCGCGATGTTGCGTGGGTACGGCATTGCCGTGGTGCCGCACGCCTTCGCCGACCATCATCGCTACAGCACGGCCGATTTCGAGTTCGGCAGTCCGCTGCCGGTGCTGATGACCGAGAAAGACGCGGTGAAATGCGCCGACTTCGCCAACGACCTGACCTTCAGCGTGCCCGTGCGCGGTGAGCTGCCGGAGGCATTCTGGGTCTCGCTGCTGGATCGGCTGGTGCGCAAGCGCGATGCGTTGCGCAGCGCCGCGACGAAATAAAGTAAGGACTTCGCCATGGACGATTTCGTAGTCGCCATACCTGCGCGTTACGCCGCGACGCGGCTGCCCGGTAAACCGCTGCAATTGCTTGCCGGTGAACCGCTGGTCCTGCACGTGGCACGGCGCGCATTGGCGGCCGGCGCACGCGAGGTCTGGGTCGCCGCCGACGACGAGCGCATCGCTGTCGCGCTGGATGGCTGCGGTGTGCGCGTGGCGATGACCTCGACCGCGCATGCCTCCGGTACCGACCGCCTGGCCGAATGCGCGCGCATCGCGGGCTGGAGCGACGACACCGTGGTGGTGAATCTCCAGGGCGACGAACCTTTCGCTCCTGCGGCCGGCATCCGCGCGGTGGCCGCGCTGATGCACGCTGGCAGCGCCGAGATGGCGACGCTCGCCGCGCCGGTGACCGATGTTGAAACCCTGCTGGACCCCAATGCCGTCAAGCTGGTCCGGGCAGGGAATGGAAACGCCCTGTACTTCAGCCGGGCGCCGATCCCCTGGCCGCGCGACGCGTTCGCCCGCGATCGCAGTCGCATGCCGGATCAAGGAGAGTGGCTGCGCCACATCGGCATCTATGGCTACCGCGTCGGCTTCCTGCAGCGTTTCGCATCGCTGCCTCCGGGACGGCTCGAGCAGATCGAGTCGCTCGAACAACTGCGCGTGCTCGAGGCCGGCTACCGCATCGCCGTCGGCATCACGCCCGAACCGTTCCCGCCCGGCGTGGATACGCCCGAGGATCTCGCACGTGCGCAGGCGCGCGTCACCGGCGGCCATGGCTGAACCGATCCGGCTGCTGATCGTCTGCCTCGGCAACATCTGTCGCTCGCCGGTGGCCGAGGGCGTGCTGCGGGCGCGTATCGGCATTTCCACATTGTCCGGCCGGGTCGAACTCGACTCGGCGGGCACCGGCGACTGGCACATCGGCGAGCCGCCCGACCGCCGCGCCATCGCCAACGCGGCCGAACACGGTGTCGACATCGCCGGGTTGCGCGCCCGCCAGCTCGCCGCAGCGGACTATCGGCGCTTCGACTGGCTGCTATGCGCCGACCGCGCCAACCTGCGCGCCGTGCGGGCGCGGATGCCTGCGGGCAGCCATGGGCGAGCTGCCCTGTTGCTGGACTGGGCAGGAGTGGAAGTGGAGGGCGAAGTCCCCGACCCGTACACCGGCGGCCCGGCCCAGTTCGAGCACGTGTTCCATCTGCTCGATCGCGCGGCCGATGGCGTGATCGCACGGCTGCGCCACGATTATCCCGACCGATTAGGTTAGCCGGTGCCGTTCATGTGGGCGGAGCGATACCGGCCTGGCTCGTTGAATCCCGACTCCACCTTGCTCTGACGCATAATCGGCCCCATCCATGCCGAACCCTGTCACCGCCCAGCCCGCTGCATTTTCCTCGTCCAAGGTCCTCGATCGATGGCGAGTGACGGGGCGCACCATTTCATGAGCAAGCCCGAATTTCCGGCCTTCGATGGCAAGGCCTTCATCAAGAACCTGAGCACCGCGCCCGGCGTGTACCGGATGATCGCGGGCGACGACAGCGTGCTCTATGTCGGCAAGGCAGGCGCACTGAAGAACCGCGTGTCGAGCTATTTCAACGCCACGCCCAAATCCGCGCGCATCATGACGATGCTGGCGCAGACCGCGCGTATGGAAGTCACGGTCACGCGCACCGAAGCCGAAGCGCTGATCCTGGAAAACCAGCTGATCAAGTCGCTCAAGCCGCGCTACAACGTGCTGTTGCGCGACGACAAGAGCTACCCGTATGTGCTGATGACCCAGGAGGCCTGGCCGCGCATCGCCATGCATCGCGGACCGCGCGCGATCTCGGGTCGCTATTTTGGTCCGTATGCCAGTGTCGGCGCCGTGCGCGACACGCTCAACCTGATGCACAAGCTGTTCAAGTTGCGCAGTTGCGAGGACAGCGTGTTTCGCAACCGCTCGCGGCCGTGCCTGCAGCACCAGATTGGTCGTTGCAGCGCACCGTGCGTGGGGCTGGTGCCGGCGCGCGACTACGCTGAAAGCGTGCGCCGCGCAGGCCTGTTCCTGGAGGGGCGCAGCGACGAGCTCAGCGATGACCTTGTCAAGTCGATGGAGGCCGCCAGCATCCGCCTCGATTTCGAGGAGGCGGCGCGCCTGCGCGACCTGGTGTCATCGATCCGCAGCCTGCAGGCGCGGCAGTACGTCGACGGCCGCGCGGCCGACCTGGACGTGCTCGCGATCGCCATGCATGGAGTGTCCGCCTGCGTGCTGCTGCTGGCGTTCCGCGACGGGCGCAACCTGGGCACACGCGCTTTCTTCCCCAAGACCAACGGCAGCGACAACCCGCAGGAAGTGCTGGCTGCGTTCGTGTCGCAGTACTACGGCGAGCAGCCGCCGCCGGGCGAGATCGTGATCGATCGCGACATACCGGATCGCGAGCTGATCGAGCACGCGCTGTCCAGTTCCGGCGAGCGAAAGGTCCAGCTCAGGTTCAACGTGCGCGGCGAACGAGCAGGCTATCTGGACATGGCGCGCCGCAACGCGGAGCTGTCCCTGGCTGCCGAGCGCACCAGCCATGCCGCGCAGCATGCGCGAGCCGATGCGCTGCGCGAGATGATGGGCATGTCGGCGCTGCCGTCGCGGATCGAGTGCTTTGACATCAGCCACACCATGGGTGAGGCAACCGTGGCCTCGTGCGTGGTGTTCGACGCGGAGGGGCCGGTACGCGGTCAGTACCGGCGCTACAACATCGCGGGCATCGAGCCGGGCGACGACTACGCGGCCATGCACCAGGCCATCGAGCGTCGCTTCCGCCGCGCGGTCGAGGAGGGCGGCGTGATGCCGGACATCCTGCTGATCGACGGCGGCGCCGGTCAGGTCGCACAGGCGCGCGCCGCGCTGGACGACCTGGGCGTGGAGGGCGTGGTACTGGTGGGCGTGGCGAAGGGACCCGCGCGACGCCCGGGCGACGAGGAACTGTTGCTGCCGGACGGCCGCAGCTTGCGGCCCGGGGCGGAGTCCCCGGCGCTGCAGTTGATCCAGCAGGTTCGCGACGAGGCCCACCGGTTCGCCATCACTGGCCACCGTGGACGCCGACAGAAGGCCCGCAACAGCAGCCGGTTGGAGGACATCCCCGGTATCGGGCCGCGTCGCCGCGCTAATCTGTTGCGGCATTTCGGCGGCCTCGGCGGCCTGAAGGCGGCTGGAGTCGAGGAGATCGCGCGGGTCGATGGCATCAACGACGCCCTGGCCGAGCGCATCTATGCGACCCTGCACGGGCTGGAGGTGCCCGACGGCGCCCCCGACACGAACGAACCGATGAGCAGCACGCGGAGCGAAGGATGAAGTTGACGGTACCGACCATGCTGACCCTGCTGCGGATCGTGCTGATCCCGGTGCTGGTGCTGGTGTTCTACCTTCCTTACAAATGGACCAACTTCGCCGCGGCTTTCGTCTTCGCGCTGGCGGCCATCACCGATTGGCTCGACGGCTGGATCGCGCGCCGCTACAACCAGTACTCGGCGTTCGGCGCATTCCTCGATCCGGTGGCTGACAAGCTGATGGTGACGACCGCGCTGGTCATCATCGTGCAGAGTCACCACACGATATGGATGGCGCTGTGGGCCGCGGTCATCATCGGCCGCGAGATCGCCGTGTCGGCGCTGCGCGAGTGGATGGCCGAGCTCGGCCAGCGTGCCCGCGTGGCCGTGGCCAACGTCGGCAAGATCAAGACCGTGGTGCAGATGGTCGCGCTGCTGTGCCTGCTGTACGCGGTCACGCCCGATTCGACGGCGCGCGCGGACATCTGGATGGGTGAACCGATATTCAGGATCGGCGACTGGCTGCTGGCCGTAGCGGCGTTGCTGACACTGTGGTCCGGTTTCGAATACCTGCGAGTGGCGTGGCCCGTCTTGCGCGAAGACGTCCGTTCATAGAAAATACGCACATCGCGAACGGCGCCATTGTTCGCGGTGGATCACGCGGTGGCACGCATGATCCGGTGTCGAGGAAAGCCTGGTAACAGGTTTTCCGGGAACGAAAAAGGGTTGACACTTTTCGTTTCATGCCTAAAATGTCGGTTCCTCTGCGGGAATAGCTCAGTTGGTAGAGCACGACCTTGCCAAGGTCGGGGTCGCGAGTTCGAGTCTCGTTTCCCGCTCCAAATTCGAGGGGTTTTTGAAAGATTGCCTCCTCAGACAAGGCCCCGCACGCGGGGCCTTGTTGTTTCCGGGTCCGGCGCTGCGTCAGGGCGCGGTTTATGGAACAATCGCCTGCGGCAGAATCTGCCAAGGCGGCTTCGAAAGTCACCGGCCTGGTGGCAGAATGTTTATGCAGCGGACTGCAAGTAATATTAGGTCCGCTAGTAAGTTTGGCCTCGTGGCAGATTGGTTATGCACCGGATTGCAAATCCGTTTAGAGCGGTTCGATTCCGCTCGAGGCCTCCATCTTCAAGATCTTGCCCCGCTTAGCTCCTGGCTAGGTGGGGCATTTTCGTTTTGCTGCAGGCGATTCAGATTGTCCGGCAAATGTCCGGTAGCAACGCGGCAGCTCCATCCGCTTCCGCCACCGCGGAGGCTGCGCAGTTCCCGGCCCGCACCCCCCGGGGGTGCCCGGCCCGCGTTCCCATTTCCTATTTCCGACGGCCCGACAAAATTCGTATCACTGAAACCTTGAACCCTACATGCGCATCGCGCACCAGTCGCAGCCCATGAGCGACGCAGGCGTACGATCCCAGCATGCCGCGCCCCATGCCGCCCTTGCCGCCGGATACCTGCTGGATCCGCAAGGAAGGGGCGCCAGCGGTCTTCGAGCTGCAGGTCCGGCGGATAGAGGTGGCGGTAGTCGAGCGACTGGCGGACGGGCGCTGGCTAACGCGGGTCGGCCTGCTGTGGTCGGAGCGGCTACAGCACCAAGCGGTGGCGGGCACGCCGCGGCAGGCGCGTGGATGGGTGCAGGCGTGGCTGCGCGCCCAGATGCCGAGAATCAACCGGGCGCGGCCGGTCATGCCCGGCCTGCGAGAAATTGCCCCGAACCCTTGCGGTTTTGCCCCCGTTAGGGCGGGCTCTAGCCCGCCTTACGTGGAGCGTGCCTGAATTGAGACGCCGATCAGGCATTATTGCGGGGACGGCGCCAAGAAAGGGGGAAGGATGACCGTGCTTACCAACCGTTTTGCGGGGGCCGTCGACTATGCCCGTATCGCGCACGCCGTCCAGGTGCGCAAGGGCACCACGATCCCGTACATCACCCACCTGCTCGGCGTTGCCACCCTCGTCATCGAATACGGCGGTAGTGAAGACCAGGCCATCGCCGGCCTGCTGCACGACCTGCTGGAAGATTGCGGGCAAGGGCACGAACCTATCATCCGCGCCGAGTTCGGCAATGCGGTCGCCGACATAGTCCTCGCCTGTACCGACGGCACCGCCGAGGGCAAGGCCAGCCACAGCGACCCGGAAGCAAGGAGGCTCGATTGGTTGCAGCGTAAGCGCGCCTATCTCGCCCACCTCGCCGAATCCTCGGACGCCGTGTTGCTGGTGTCGGGCTGCGACAAGCTGCACAACGCTCGGGCGATCGTCCAGGATCTTGAGGCGCCGGACGTGGGCACCCTCGTGTTTGGCCGCTTCAAGGGCGGAGCGGAGGGCACGCTCGGCTACTACGAGGCGCTGGCACGCATCATTCGCCAGCGCGCCGTACCGGTTGCACCTGCGCTGGATGCGGCGGTGTCGCGGATGCACGTGCTGGCCGGTGTAGCAGAGAGGCAACCTTTGGCTTCTGCGTTCCCCGCATCGGAATCAAGATAAACCTCGCGCTCGCCTCGTCACAACGACGGGGCCCTGGTAATCGCAGAATCGCAAAGGCAGCAATGAATCAAGACCTGAAAAAGACACTCTGGGCAGCTGCCGACAAGCTGCGCTCGAGCATGGACGCCGCCGAGTACAAGCACATCGTCCTCGGCCTCATCTTCATCAAGTACATTTCCGACGCGTTCGATGAACGCCGTGATGAGCTGCAGGCTGCTTTCGCTGACGAGGCCCACGACCTGCATCTGCCCGACGTCGCCGATCACATCGAGGCGCTGGAGGAGCGCGACTACTACACGATGGCCAACGTGTTCTGGGTGCCGCCCCCGGCGCGCTGGAAGGCCATTCGCGCCCAGGCCAAGCAGGCCGACATCGGCGTACGTATCGACGCGGCGCTGGAAGCCATCGAGGCCGACAACCCGCGGCTGAAGGGCATCCTCGACAAGCGCTTCGGCCGCACCCAGCTCGAACCCGGCCGCCTGGGCGAACTGGTGGACCTGATATCGACCATCGGCTTTGGTTATGGTCACCATGCCAAGGACTTGCTTGGCGAGATCTACGAATACTTTCTAGGTCAGTTCGCCAACGCCGAGGGCAAGAAGGGCGGCCAGTTCTACACGCCGGCCTCGGTGGTCAAGGTGCTGGTCGAGGTGCTGGCGCCGCACCAGGGTCGTGTCTATGACCCCTGCTGCGGCTCGGGCGGCATGTTCGTGCAGAGCGAGAAATTCATCGAAGCGCACGGCGGTAGGGTCGACGACATCAGCATCTACGGCCAGGAGGCTAACCCCACCACCTGGCGCCTGGTGGCGATGAATCTCGCAATCCGGGGCTTCGCGGCGGACTTGGGCAAGGAGCCGGCCGACACCTTTCACCGCGACCAGCACGCCGATCTGCGCGCCGACTACATCCTGGCCAACCCACCCTTCAACATCAGCGACTGGGGCGGCGAGCGGCTGGCCGAGGACCGGCGCTGGGCCTACGGCACGCCGCCGGCCGCCAACGCGAACTACGCTTGGTTGCAACACATCCTGCACCACCTGAGTCCGCGCGGCCAAGCCGGCGTAGTTCTGGCCAACGGCAGCATGAGCAGCAACCAGAACAATGAGGGCGCCATCCGCAAGGCCCTGGTCAAGGCCGACGCGGTGGACGTGATGGTGGCGCTGCCGCCGCAACTCTTCTTCAACACCCAGATTCCGGCCTGCCTGTGGTTCCTGGCCAAGGACAAGAGCGGCGCTGCCGTGCCGGGCGGCAAGAAGGGCCGCGATCGGCGCGGCGAGTTTCTGTTCATCGACGCGCGCAAGCTCGGCCGCATGGACACGCGCGTCACCCGCGTGTTCGAAGACGAGGACGTGACCCGCATCGCCACCACCGTTCACCGCTGGCGGGCCGATGGCGAGGACGGCGCCGACGAAGCCTATGCTGACGTGCCCGGATTCTGCCGCGCCGTGAACCTGGCCGAGATTGCCGAGCACGGCCATGTGCTAACGCCAGGGCGTTACGTGGGGGCGGAAGCGTCCGAGGACGACGACGAGGCCTTCAACGAGAAGATGGAGCAGCTGACCGCACAACTTGCCGAGCAGATAGCTAAGGGCGTCGAGTTGGATGCGGAGATTCGGGCGCGACTAGGTGGGATTGGGTATGCCATCTAATCATATCGACACGGTCTACGGTTCTCTGCCGGGGGGATTGAAGTGCGCCCCACTCGAGAATCTGTGCGAGAAGGACGGAGTCCAAACTGGCCCTTTCGGTAGCCAGCTTCATAAGGAGGACTATGTCTCCGACGGCACGCCCATCATTACCGTTGAGCACCTAGCAGATAATCGAATCGCTCACAGCAATCTGCCTCGCGTTTCGGAGGCTGACCGAGAGAGGCTTGCCAAATATTCGCTTCGTACAGGAGACATCGTTTTTAGTCGCGTCGGCTCTGTTGACCGGCGTGCGCTCGTTCAGCAGTACGAAGATGGATGGCTATTCTCAGGCCGCTGCCTCCGCGTAAGGCCTAAAGCTGGCGTGTTGGATAGTGCGTGGCTCTCCTACTTTTTCGGTTTACCTGCCTTCAAGACCTACATACGCGGAATCGCCGTTGGGGCGACGATGCCCTCGATCAACACAAAGATTCTCAGCGAAGTTCCCATCTACTACCCACCGATTGACATTCAAGTTCGGTCAGCGGAGTTCCTCACTGCTCTTGATAACCGCATCAACCTTCTGCACCAAACCAATACCACCCTCGAATCCATCGCCCAAGCCCTGTTCAAGAGCTGGTTCATTGACTTCGACCCAGTGCGCGCCAAGGCGGAGGGCCGCGAGCCCGAGGGCATGGAGGCTGCCAAGGCTGCGCTGTTCCCCGCCGAGCTCGAGGAATCGGCGCTGGGGTTAATTCCGAAGGGGTGGCAGGTAGAAGCCATCAAGAACGTCGTTGAGAACGTCTACGACGGCCCGCATGCCACGCCGTCTGAGGCGTCCGTTGGCCCTGTGTTTCTCGGCATTAAAAACTTGAGCGGCACTTCCATTGACCTCACCGAAGTGCGACATATCAGCGAGGACGACTGGGCTCAATGGACGAGGCGAGTCACACCGCAGCCTGGCGACATTGTGTTCAGCTACGAAGCCGCGTTGGGGCTGTTTGCCTTGGTCCCGCCAGGGCTCAGATGCTGCCTGGGGCGGCGGTTGGCACTGGTCAGGCCGAAGCCGGAGGCGGGGACACCCCATTTCTGGTTCCACCAGTTCGTCGGCGCACCTTTCCAACGGCTGCTGGAAAAGCACACGGTCCATGGCGCGACGGTAAACCGCATCGCGTTGAAAGAGTTCCCGTCGTTCACGGTCATGGACCCGGGTGAACGCATTAGGACGGCGTTCGAGGTGGTTGCCCAACCGCTCTGGGCTCGCATCCACGCCAACCGTCAGCAAGCACTGCATTTGGGCGAGGTTCGGGATGCGATCCTCCCACGAATTATCTCCGGCAAGCTTCGCCTCCCCGAGGTGCAATCCCAACTCGAAGAGGCCATCGCATGAGGGGCATCAGCGAGGACACTGT
>DATDBD010000252.1:0-3123 GCA_036525015.1 Lysobacter sp. | reverse complement strand
AGCGATGCTGGCAACAACCGCGACGCCAGCGACAACCAGCGGCCAGGCTACCTTGAAGCTAACGCGGAACCCTTCTCCCGCCTGCGGGAGAAGGTGCCCGAAGGGCGGATGAGGGCGTTTTTTGCCGAATGGCCTCGACAGGCAGCAACACCATTATCCCGACATGCCGCCGGGATGATGGCCAAAGCGCTCAGCGCGCCGCAGGCACCCTATACGCAGGCGGCAGGCTGCCGCCTTCCGACGGCGTGCTGCCGTGCAGGTAGCGGTCGCGCAGTTCGGTCTGGCGGCTACGCATCGGGATAGCGCGGCCGTCCATCCATACCTGCAATGCGACCGAACTGACCTCGAGCGGATCGCCGCTCCACAACACCAGGTCGGCGCGCTTGCCCGGGGCGATGGTGCCGAAGCGGTCGGCCACGCCGAAGGTTTCGGCCGGCACGCGGGTCAGGCCGGCCAGGCCATCGGCCCAGGGCAGGCCTGCCGCGACTGCATTACCGGCGAGCTGGCGCACTTTGCGCGCGTTGTGCGAGGCGTCGCCCGACTGCGAGAAGCCGACCTGTACGCCCGCCGCACGCAGCCGCGCGGCGTTCTCACTGGTGGCCCCGATGCGATCGAAGTCGGCCGGCAGGTTGGCCAGCGGATCGACGAACACCGGCACCTTGGCCTGCGCCAGTTGCGGCGCCAGTTGCCACGCTTCAGCTCCCCCGGCGATCGCGATGCGCACGTTGTGGCGCGCCGACCAGCGCAGCAACTGGCGGATGTCGGCGGCGCGGTTGACCGCGACCACGACGCGCCCGCCACCGCCCAGGTATTTCGCCAGCACGGCGCGACCGGCCGGCGTCAGCAGCGCGGCGTGCGAGTCCGGCGCGATGCGCCCGCGCGCTTCGTCGATGAGCTGGTCGAGGATCATCCACTGCGCCGCACGCGAATTGCCGGTCAGGCCCGAGGCATCGCTGCCGATCTTGATGAACAGTTCGCGCGGTCCGACCGGATCGGCGCTGCCGTCCAGGCGCACCACGCCGCCTTGGCCGGCAACGATCGAGCCGCCGGCGCCGGTGCCGGCGCCGAGCAGCGTCCAGCCGATGCCTTCGATGCGCGTCACCGGAATCAGCACCGAGGCCGGGTTGTAGGCCAGGGTGACATCGAACTCCGGACGCACCGTCATTTCCTTGTTGGCGCCCAGCGTCAGCGTTTCGTCGACGGTTTCCTTCTCTCCGGAGACCTCTTCCAGGCCGATCTCGGTGATGCCGCCGAACAGCGTCGGCGTCAGCGGCCGGCCCTGCGCGTCGATGACCTGTGCATTGGCCGGCGCCGCCAGCCCCGTGCCGATAGCGCGGATGGTGCCGCCGCTGACCAGCACGTCGGCGTTTTGCAGCGAGCCCTGTGCGGTGGCGGTGTGCACCGTGGCGTTGCGGATCAGTACTTCCTGGGCGCTTGCGGCAAGCGAAGCGATGCTGAGGCCGATGACGAGCAGGCTCTTGGCCGGAACACGAAGCGTCCTCACAGCACACCTCCCTGCGACGCCGCACCCTGGCCGAGCATGAAGTCGGACACCGGCTGGTGCGTGCGGTCGTTGCGGTCGAAAATCAGCGCGCCGTCGATGTAGACGCGCTCGGCCATGGCGTAGACGCTGAAGGGCGTGCCGTTCCAGATCACCACGTCAGCCATCTTGCCCGGCTCCAGCGTGCCGGTCCGGTCGAGGATGCCCAGCGCCTTGGCCGGGTTCTGCGTCAGCCAGCGGATCGCGCGCTCCGGCGGAATGTCCATGCCGGCGAGCTTGGAGTGCGCGATCACCTTGGCCGCCTCCTGGTTCAGGCGCTGGATGCCTTCGTCCGAGTCCGAATGCACGATCGCGCAACTGTTGGCCGGGCGATCGACCAGGGCGATGTTTTCCTGGATGCCGTCGAAGGCTTCCATCTTGAAGCCCCACCAGTCGGCCCACAGCGCGCCGCATACGCCTTCCTGCGCCAGGCGGTCGGCTATCTTGTAGGCCTCCACGCCGTGATGGAAGGCCGCGACCTTGAAGCCGAACTCCTTGGCCAGATCGAGCATCGTGGTCATCTCATCGGCGCGGTAGCAGTGGATGTGCACCTGGATGTCGCCGTTGATCGCGCCGGCCAGCGTGTCCAGCTTCAGGTCGCGCTTGCCGCCGGTGTCCTTTTCGCTGTCGGCGCCGTTGCCATTGCCGTTGGACGAGCCCTGCCACCAGCGGCGCTTCTTCGGTTTCTGGTTCTTGGGGGCGTTCTTGCTGATGTACTCGCTGGCGTCGATGAAGGCCGCGCGGTAGCCGGCGACGTTGCCCATGCGCGTGCCCGGGCCGCTCTTCTGGCCATAGACGCGCTTGGGGTTCTCGCCGCAGGCCATCTTCAGGCCCCACGGCGCGCCGGGGAACTTCATTGCCTGGTAGGTCGTCGCCGGCACGTTCTTCAGCGTCACGCCGCGCCCGCCGATTAGGTTGGCCGAGCCGGGCAGGATCTGCAGCGACGTGATGCCGCCGGCCAGCGCGGTGGCGAAGCCGGGGTCCTGCGGCCAGATCGAATGCTCGGCCCACACGTTCGGCGTGGTCGGCGAGGTCATCTCGTTGCCGTCGCTGTTCGCGCTGACGTTCGGACTCGCATACACGCCCAGGTGCGAGTGCACGTCGATGATGCCCGGCGTCACCCACTTGCCGGTGCCGTCGACGCGGGTCGCGTCGGCCGGCGCCTGCAGCGCGGAGCCGACGGCGACGATCTTGCCGTCGCGCAGCAGCACGTCGGCGTCGTCCAGGCGCTGGCCGGTGCCGGTCAGCACCGTCGCGTGCTGGATCAGCACCGGGCCGGACGCGATCGGACGGTAGGTACTGGGGTACGGGTCCTGCACGAAGCGGGACCGCGCGGCGGCCTGGCTGGATGAAGCGCCGGATGCGGACGCATCGGGCGTGGCGGCCTGCGCAAGGCCGACGGACAGCACCGCGACCAGCGCGGTGACAAGAGGTCGAAGCATGGATTTCCCCGGGATGGCAAGGCAACAGCTCCTGCACCGTAGCCGCGGTCACAGGTCCGTGCCAAGCATGACGATGGTCATGGTGGGGCGTGACACAATGCACTTTTGACGGGCCCCGCTCGTCATTCCCGCGAAGGCGGG
>DATDBD010000251.1:0-9758 GCA_036525015.1 Lysobacter sp. | reverse complement strand
GGCACAATTCGCGGTAGGCCGGAGCATCGTAAAGAGTGTCCATGCCGCGCACCTTGCTCCCAGCCGACCCTGAACGCAAACGGCCTTACACGAATCGAAGGGAGTTCTCCCCATTAGCTCCCCACAAAGCAAAAGGGCCGCCTTCCGGCAGCCCTTCGCTTTCAGTAACCACCTGATTTCTCAGGTCTTATTTGGCGTCCCCACGGGGCTTCGAACCCCGGTCGCTACCGTGAAAGGGTAATGTCCTAGGCCTCTAGACGATGGGGACAAAACTGGTTTTTCAGCAAGATGGTGGAGCCAGGCGGGATCGAACCGCCGACCTCCTGCATGCCATGCAGGCGCTCTCCCAGCTGAGCTATGGCCCCACATGCTGGAAAGACGAAAATTCTAGCGGGCGTTCAGCGATGTCGTCAAGCGTTCGCTGCTAGATTTTTTCGATCGGTGTCGCCAGCGGTGTGGCTGGCGTCAACGAGATGCAATGTTGCCACACCATGTCCCCGCTCCGCTAGATACTCGAGCCACTTTCCGAGGAAGGTGTTCATGCGCATGCGGTGGCCGATGACCTCCGCCGGCGGTGGATACATGCCGATCACGTCCTGCCAGCGCCTGCCGACGTAGCAATGCGTGGCCTCCAACTGGCGCGCGTCGTGATACAGCCGCAGGTACGCAGACGGATCGGGCTCGCCGGTGAGGGGATCGCGCAGTACGTAGGTGAGGCGCAACTCGGTGGTGTAGCGGTGCTGCTCGATCACGTCGAGCTGCAGGTCCAGACCGTCGCCGATGCAGGAACGGTAACAACCGGAGGCCAGGTCCGCCGGTTCGAACAGGCGGGTCAGGCGCGCGTGATTCTCCGCGTACAAGCCCATCAGCCAGCCGAAACGGCTCAGCTTCGGGATGCGCGCGGCGTAGGCGGCAAGGGACGTCATGGACCCGATCCTACACGCCCGCCTGCCCTTGCGGCAGCGTTGACGCGCAGGCCCAGCAAGCCTACGGTAAGCGTTCCCCGCGACCGGGGCCGCAATGGCCCTTCAGAACATCTCGCGGTGGATCCCCAGCGTGGTCAGCACTTTGCTCGCGATCTCCTCGATCGAGGTATTCGTCGTGCTAAGTACAGGAACTCGCTCGGCACGGAGCATCATTTCCGCGGCCGCCACTTCGCGCTTGCAGGTGTCCAGTTGCGCGTAGCGTGAATTCGGCCGCCGCTCCTGGCGGATCTGCTGCAGCCGCACCGGATCGATGGTGAGCCCGAACAGCTTGTTGCGGTAAGGCCGCAGGCGCGGCGGCAGGCGATCGTGCTCCAGGTCTTCCTCGGTCAACGGGTAGTTGGCCGCGCGAATGCCGTAATGCAGCGCCATGTACACGCAGGTTGGCGTCTTGCCGGCGCGCGACACGGCGACCAGGACCAGATCGGCGTCGTCGTAATTGACGGCCTGGCCGTCGTCGTGGGTCAACGCGAAGTTCATCGCGTTGATGCGGCGGTGATACGTCTCGAAGTCGACCAGCCCATGCGCCTGACCGATCTTGCGCTGCCGGGATTCGCCGAGCTCGCGCTCCAACGGCTCGATGAATGGCGCAAAAACGTCCAGCATCAGCGCGCCGCTATCGGCCAGGGCGGCGCCGACGTCGCCATCCATGCAGGAATTGATCACGACCGGCCGCACGCCATGGATTTCGGCGGCGGCGCGGATCTTCGCCGCCACTTCCTGGGCCCGTTCGACGCTGTCGACGAAGGGGATCCGGTCGGTGATGAAGCGGGTCTCGGTGAACTGGGTCAGCAGGCTGTGGCCGATGGTTTCGGCGGTGATGCCGGTACCGTCGGAGACGTAGAACACCGGGCGTACTTCAGCCATGGCCCAAACTCCCTGAAAATCGCTGGTCAATACGAAAAACCCCGTCGAATCAAGCTTGTATGCATCCGACGCAGCGGCGATCATATCCGGATCACAGCGCCCGCACGCGCCCGCCCCCTTGGAGATCGCCCGCTTGAACGAGAACATCCTCTGGTTGCACGCGCTTCGTCTGACCGACCTGGCCCGTGTCGGCGGCAAGAATTCCTCCCTCGGCGAGATGATCGGCAACCTGGCGGGCCTGGGCGTGTCGGTGCCCGGCGGCTACGCCACGACCTCGGAAGCCTTCAAGGATTTCATCGCCCACAACAACCTGCACCAGCGCATCTACGACAAGCTGGCGACGCTCGATGTCGAAGACGTGCCGGCGCTTACCGCCGCAGGTGCGCAGATCCGCAGCTGGGTGATCGATGCACCGCTGCAGCCGCAGCTGGACGCCGACATCCGCACCGCCTACAAGCAGTTGTGCGATGAGAACGGCGGCGGCGATGTAGCCGTGGCGGTGCGTTCCTCGGCCACCGCCGAGGACCTGCCCGATGCGTCCTTTGCCGGCCAGCAGGAAACCTTCCTCAATGTGACCGGTGCCGACGACGTCGTGCACAAGGTCAAGGAAGTGTTCGCCAGTCTCTACAACGACCGCGCCATCGCCTACCGCGTGCACCACGGCTTCAAGCACGAGGACGTGTTCCTTTCGGCCGGCGTGCAACTGATGGTGCGTTCCAACGTCGGCTCGGCAGGCGTGCTGTTCACGCTCGACACCGAGTCGGGTTTCCGCGAGGTGGTGTTCATCACTTCCAGCTACGGCCTGGGTGAGATGGTCGTGCAGGGCGCGGTCAACCCGGACGAGTTCTACGTCTACAAGCCGACCCTGCAGCAGGGCAAGCCGGCCATCCTGCGCCGCGGCATCGGCGCCAAGCAGCAGCGCAT
This sequence comes from Lysobacter sp., assembly GCA_036525015.1. Taxonomy (GTDB): domain Bacteria; phylum Pseudomonadota; class Gammaproteobacteria; order Xanthomonadales; family Xanthomonadaceae; genus Lysobacter_J. The sequence goes on along the minus strand of DATDBD010000251.1, from coordinate 6,984 downwards.
GGTGTATTCGGACAAACCCGGTGAGCGCGTGCGCATCGAGGAAACCCCGGCCGATCTGTGCAACCAGTTCTCGATCAGCGACGACGATGTGCACGAGTTGGCCAGGCAATCGCTGGTCATCGAGAAGCACTACGGCCGCCCAATGGACATCGAGTGGGCGAAGGACGGCGTCAGCGGCAAGCTGTTCATCGTGCAGGCACGACCGGAGACGGTGAAGTCGCGCGCCCATGCCACCCAGATCGAGCGCTACCAGCTCACCCGCCGCGGCGAGGTCATCTGCGAAGGCCGCGCGATCGGCCAGAAGATCGGCAGCGGCGTCGCACGCGTGGTGCGTTCGCTCGCCGACATGAGCCGCGTGCAGCCCGGCGACGTGCTCGTCGCCGACATGACCGATCCCGACTGGGAGCCGGTGATGAAGCGCTCCGCCGCGATCGTCACCAATCGCGGCGGCCGCACCTGCCACGCCGCAATCATCGCCCGCGAGCTGGGCGTGCCCGCCGTGGTCGGCACCGGCAATGCGCTGGACACGATCCACGACGGCCAGGAAGTGACCATCAGTTGCGCCGAAGGCGATACCGGCTACATCTACGCCGGTACCCTGCCCTTCGAACGCAACGTGGCCGACCTGGACAAGATGCCGGAAGCACCGCTCAAAGTGATGATGAACGTCGCCAACCCGGAGCGCGCGTTCGACTTCGCCATGCTGCCCAATGCCGGCGTCGGCCTGGCGCGCCTGGAGATGATCATCGCCAGCCACATCGGCGTGCATCCCAAGGCGCTGCTCGAATACGCGCAGCAGGACGCCGAGACGAAGAAGAAGATCGACGCGAAGATCGCCGGCTACGGCAACCCGGTCGATTTCTATGTCGATCGCCTGGCCGAGGGCATTGCGACGATCACCGCCTCGTTCGCGCCGCATCCGGTCATCGTGCGCCTGTCGGACTTCAAGTCCAACGAGTACGCCAACCTGATCGGCGGCAGCCGTTACGAGCCGCATGAAGAGAACCCGATGATCGGCTTCCGCGGCGCGAGCCGTTACGTCGATCCGAGCTTCGCCGATGCCTTCGCGCTGGAGTGCCGCGCCGTGCTGAAGGTGCGCGAGCAGATGGGACTGACCAACTGCTGGGTGATGATCCCGTTCGTGCGCACGCTCGATGAAGGCCGCAAGGTCGTCGAAGTGCTCCGCAGCAACGGCCTGGAACAGGGCAAGGACGGCCTGAAGATCATCATGATGTGCGAGGTGCCGTCCAATGCATTGCTCGCCGACGAGTTCCTGGAGATCTTCGACGGCTTCTCGATCGGCTCCAACGACCTGACCCAGCTGACGCTGGGCCTGGACCGCGACTCGGGCATCGTCGCGAAGTTGTTCGACGAGCGCGACCCGGCGGTCAAGAAGCTGCTGTCGATGGCCATCTCGGCGGCACGCGCCAAGGGCAAGTACGTCGGCATCTGCGGCCAGGGCCCGAGCGACCACCCGGACCTGGCGGTGTGGCTGATGGAACAAGGCATCGAATCGGTTTCGCTCAATCCCGACACCGTCGTCGACACCTGGCTGCGTCTGGCCAAGGCGAAGGCCAAGGCCGCGGCGGCCTGATGACAAGCCGGTAACGCCGGTGCGGCTGGGCTTGCGGTAAACCTGACGCCCCGCTCATGCGGGGCGTCGCATTTTGCAGGAGGTGCCATCTTGACTCCCGAACAGATCATCAATGAGTTCCAGCGCAGCGACGGCTGGACCGATATCGCCATCGAATGGGGGCTGCGCCTTGGCGCTGCGCTTCTGGCGCTCTATGTCGGCATCCAGGTCGCCAAGTGGCTTACACGCGGCGTATCGCGCGCCCTGACGCGCGCCCACGTCGAGCCTACGGCGCTGCAGTTCCTGAGTCGGGTGACGTACGTCCTGATTCTGATGGTGTTCGTGCTGGCGATCCTGCAGATATTCCTGAAGGTATCGCCCGCGTCGCTGGTGGCCGTGCTCGGTGCAGCCGGACTGGCGGTCGGCCTGGCATTGAAGGACTCACTATCCAACGTCGCCTCCGGCGTAATGCTGGTGACGCTCAAGCCGTTCCGCGTCGGCGACGTCGTCCAGATCGGCGGCAGCAGCGGCAAGGTCGAAGCGGTCAGCATCTTCCAGACCCGGCTGCGCGGCTCCGACAACCAGACGATCGTCTTGCCCAACAACCTCATCACGACCGCGCCGATCATCAACCTGACGCCGGACACGATGCGTCGCATCGAGCTGATCATCGGCATCGGCTACACCGACGATATCGACATCGCACGTGAGGCGATCATGGCCATCATGCGCGCAGACCAGCGCATCCTGGCCGAGCCCGCGCCCGACGTGGTGGTCTACGAACTGGCCGACACGGCTGTCCGGTTGGGCGTGCGCTGCCATGTCGGCAATGCCGACCATTTCGCGACCAAGTGCGATCTCAACGAGCGCATCAAACGCGCTTTCGACCAGGCGGGAATCAGCATCCAGGGCGCGCTGCGCGATGTTCGCGCCGTGCGCACTATCACCCAGGACGGCGCCACGGGCATCACGCTCACCGTCGACCGCCCGCCGGGCTGAGCGCAGGCGAAGCCTGCCGGAGCGGTCAGCTTTCGAGGCCGCCCAGCTTTCCCATCGACAACCGGTAGTGGCGCAGTTCGGCGATCGAATCGCGCACGTCGCTCAACGCGGTATGCCGAGCTTCCTTGCGCACGCCGGCGTAGACCTCCGGTGCCCAGCGCCTGGCGAGCTCCTTGATCGTGCTGACGTCGAGATTGCGGTAGTGGAAGTGCTTCTCCAGGCGCGGCATCTGCCGGTGCAGGAAGCGGCGATCCTGGCAGATCGAGTTGCCGCACATCGGCGACTTGCCCGCGGGCACCCAGTGCGAGAGGAACTCGACGGTCAGCGCCTCGGCTTGCGCGATCGTCACCTTGCTGTCGAGCACGCGATGCCATAGGCCGGACTTGCCGTGCTGGGTGCGGTTCCACTCGTCCATCGCTTCCAGCCGCGCCAGGGAATGGGCAATCGCGAGCTCGGGTCCTTCGGCCAGGATGTTGAGCTGCTTGTCGGTCACCACCGTGGCGATCTCGAGAATGGAGTCGCCGATCGTATCCAGCCCGGTCATTTCCAGGTCGATCCAGATCAGGTGCTCATCGTTAGTCGTTATGGCAGCCATGCGCTCGCACTGGTGGAATGTCGGTAGCATCATACAGACGGCCTGCGGATGCAGGCCGCGCCCCGTCATGGACCCCCAGCATGCCCTCACCCGTCGCGATCGACCCTTCGCACTACACCGTCGTCTCGGCCATGATCACGCCCGCGTTCTTCCTGACCGCGGCCAGCTCGCTGCTGATCGCGTCGAACAACCGGCTGGCGCGCGTGGTCGATCGGATGCGCAGCGAGATCGAGGTGCTCAGCGGCACGCCACAGGGCCCCTCACGGACGGCGCTGGAAGCGCGCATCGCGATCCATCGCCGCCGCTCGTACCTGGTGCTCGCATCGGTGCGCATGCTTTACGCCGCGATCAGCGCCTTCGTCGGTACCAGCATGGGGATCGCGGTAGACGCATTCCTCGGCTATCGGCTGGATCTGTTGCCGACGGGGCTGGCCGTGATCGGCGTGCTGCTGATGTTCGCCGCGTCGATCTGCCTGGGGCACGAGGCGAAGCTGGGCCTGCGCATGCTCGACAAGGAGCTCGACGAGCAGCTCGCCAAGGACCGGATGTACCTTCGCAACGAATGAGCGTTCGGCACCTCAGACGGCCTTGCCGCGCTTGCGACGGAAGTAGGCGGTGAGGCGACCTCCCGCCTCTTCTCCCAGTACCCCGCCCTGCACCTGCACGCGGTGGTTGTGGCGCGGATCGGCCAGCAGATCGAAGACGCTGCCGGCGGCGCCGGTCTTGGGATCGGTGGCGCCATAGACCACGCGCGCGATACGCGCATGCACCACCGCCATCGCGCACATCGCGCACGGCTCCAGCGTTATGTACAGCGTGGTGCCCAGCAGGCGGTGGTTGCCGAGCCGGAGACCAGCCTGGCGGATGGCCACGATCTCGGCGTGTGCAGTAGGGTCGCGCTCGGTGATGTTGCGGTTCCAACCCTCGCCGAGGACTTCGCCCTCGGCCGAGACCAGCACGGCGCCTACCGGGATCTCGTCGTCCTCGCGCTCGGCACGCCCGGCCAGCGCGAGCGCGTGCCGCATCCAGTGCTCGTCTGCGGCACGGACAGGATCGATTTCCTCAGGCGGCAAGGCCTTCGACATCACTCCCACTCGATGGTCGCGGGAGGCTTGCCGCTGATGTCATACACCACGCGAGAAACACCACGCAACTCATTGATAATACGGTTAGAAACACGCCCCAAGAAGTCATAGGGCAAGTGCGCCCAATGCGCGGTCATGAAGTCGATGGTCTCGACTGCGCGCAGCGCAATCACCCACTCGTAGGCGCGCGCGTCGCCCACCACGCCGACCGACTTGACCGGCAGGAACACGGCGAACGCCTGGCTGACGCGGTCGTACAGATCGGCCTTGCGCAGCTCGTCGATGAAGATGTGGTCGGCCTTGGCCAGCAGGTCGGCGTGCTCGCGCTTGACCTCGCCCAGGATGCGCACGCCCAGGCCCGGGCCCGGGAACGGGTGGCGATAGACCATCGCGCGCGGCAGCCCGAGCTCGACGCCCAGGCGCCGCACCTCGTCCTTGAACAACTCGCGCAACGGCTCGACCAGGCCGAGCTTCATGTCCTCGGGCAGGCCGCCGACGTTGTGATGACTCTTGATGACGTGGGCCTTGCCGGTCTTGCTGCCGGCCGACTCGATCACGTCGGGATAGATCGTGCCCTGCGCCAGCCATTTGGCGTTGGCGAGCTTGGACGATTCCTCATCGAAGATATCGACGAACAGGTTGCCGATGATCTTGCGCTTGGCTTCCGGGTCTTCGACGCCGGCCAGTGCATTGAAGTAGCGGTCGGCGGCGTTGACGCGGATCACCTTGACGCCCATGTGCTCGGCGAACATCGCCATCACCTGGTCGCCCTCGTTCCAGCGCAGCAGGCCGGTGTCCACGAACACGCAGGTCAGCTGCTCGCCAATCGCGCGATGCAGCAGCGCGGCAACGACGGACGAATCCACGCCGCCGGACAGGCCGAGGATGACCTCGTCGGAACCGACCTGGGCGCGCACGCGTGCGATCTGGTCCTCGATGATGTGGGCCGCGGTCCACAGCGTCTTGCAGCCGCAGATCTCGCTGACAAACCGGCGCAGCAGGGTCAGGCCCTGCTTGGTGTGGGTGACCTCAGGGTGAAACTGCACGCCGTACCAGCGCTTTTCCTCCAGCGCCATGGCAGCCACGGGGATGCGGTCGGTGACAGCGGTGACGGTCCAGCCCGGCGGCGCCTTGGCGACATGGTCGCCGTGGCTCATCCATACGTCGATGCGCGACTCGCCATCGTGGTCGCTCAGGCCGCCGAGCAACGCGTCCTTCGCGACCAGCTCGACTTCGGCGTGGCCGAACTCACGCGCGTCCGCGGCCTCTGTGGCGCCGCCAAGCTGCGCGGCCAGCGTCTGCATGCCGTAGCAGATGCCCAGGATCGGCAGGCCCGAATCGAAGACTTCCTGCGGCGCCTTCGGGGCGCCCTCAAGCGTGGTCGACTCCGGGCCGCCCGACAGGATGATGCCCTTGGCGCCGTACTTGGCGATCTCGCTTGGGTCGTGGTCCCAGGCCCAGATCTCGCAGTACACGCCGATTTCGCGGATGCGGCGGGCGATCAGCTGCGTGTACTGCGCGCCGAAGTCGAGGATCAGGATCTTGTCGCTATGGATGTCGGTCATGGGGCCGTGGCAATGCTGGAATTCGAAGGCTCAAAACGAAGAAGGGAAACCTGCGTCTCCCTTCGTCGGTCACATCAACCCGCGCGGTAGTTCGGCGGTTCCTTGGTGATCTGCACGTCGTGCACGTGGCTCTCGCGCGCGCCGGCGTTGGTGATGCGCACGAAGCTGGGCTTCTTGCGCATCTCCTCGATCGTCGCGCAGCCGACGTAACCCATCGTCGCGCGCAGGCCGCCGGCGAGCTGGTGCACCACGCCGCGCAGCGAGCCGCGATATGGAACGCGGCCCTCGATGCCTTCCGGCACGAGCTTGTCGGCGTCGCTTGCGTCCTGGAAGTAGCGGTCCTTGGAGCCCTGCTCCATCGCGCCCAGGCTGCCCATGCCGCGGTAGCTCTTGTAGCTGCGGCCCTGGAAGAGTTCGACTTCGCCCGGGGCTTCCTCGGTGCCGGCGAACAGGCCGCCGATCATCACCGTTGAGGCGCCGGCCACGATGGCCTTGCCGATGTCGCCGGAGTAGCGGATACCGCCGTCGGCGATCAGCGGGATGCGATCCTGCAGCGCCTCGGCCACCATCGCCACCGCGGTGACCTGCGGCACGCCGACGCCGGCCACGACGCGGGTCGTGCAGATCGAGCCCGGGCCGACGCCAACCTTCACGGCGTCGGCGCCATGGTCCATCAGCGCCAGCGCGGCATCGCCGGTGACGATGTTGCCGCCGATGACCTGCAACTGCGGGAAGTTCTTCTTGACCCACTTCACGCGGTCGAGCACGCCCTGCGAATGGCCGTGCGCGGTATCGACCACGACCACGTCAACGCCCGCGGCGGCCAGTGCCTCGATGCGCGCCTCGGTGTCGCCGCCGACACCCACCGCAGCGCCTACCAGCAGGCGCTCGCTACTGTCGTAGGCGGCGTTGGGGTTGTCGGATTTCTTCTGGATGTCCTTGACGGTGATCAGGCCGCGCAGCTCGAAGCCGTCGTTGACCACCAGCACCTTCTCGATGCGGTGTTTGTGCAGCAGGCCCAGCACCTCCTCGTCGGTGGCGCCTTCGCGCACGGTCACGAGGCGATCCTTCTTGGTCATGATGTGGCGGACCGGATCGTCGAGCTTCTTCTCGAAGCGCATGTCGCGGCTGGTGACGATGCCGAGCAGGTGGCCGCCGTCCACCACC
>DATDBD010000250.1:0-9160 GCA_036525015.1 Lysobacter sp. | reverse complement strand
GGCGCTGTGGGGACCGGCTCACGGCGGCGCCAACGAAGCGGTGCTGAAGATGTTGGCCGAGATCGGCAAGCCCGAGAACGTCGGTGCCGCCGTCGCCAAGGCCAAGGACAAGGAATCGGGCTTCCGCCTGATGGGCTTCGGACATCGCGTCTACAAGAACTACGACCCGCGCGCGGCGCTGGTGCGCAAGATGACCCACGACGTGCTGGGCCAGTTGGGCGTCAACGATCCGCTGCTGGAAGTGGCGATGCGCCTGGAAGAAGCTGCGCTGAAGGACGAGTACTTCGTGCAGCGCAAGCTCTACCCGAACGTCGACTTCTACTCCGGCCTCATCTACAAGGCGCTGGGCATTCCGGTGGAGATGTTCACCGTCATGTTCGCCATCGCCCGCACCGCCGGCTGGGTGTCGCATTGGCTGGAGCAACAGAACGATCCGGAAAACAAGATCGGCCGTCCGCGCCAGATCTATACCGGCTCGGCCAATCGCGATTACGTCGGTATCGACAAGCGCTGATTTTCGAAAGCGCAGTCCGCATGCCCGGCGCCAGCGCCGAAGCAGCCACGAAGCCGCGGCACGACCGCGGCTTCGTCGTTTTCAGATGGCTGGTTTATGCGCTGCTGGCGGGCGATGTGGTCCTGTACGCGCGCTTCGGCCGCGCGACCGAGCTGCTCGACACGGCGGCCTGGTTCGTACTGCTATTGCTGTTCGAGTGGGAAACCGGCGGCTGGAAGTTGCCGACGCGATGGCGCCCGGCGCTGCATGGCGTGCGCGCGCTGGCGGCGGTCGCCGTGGTCATGGCGTGCGTCGGTTACGCGCTTGAGCGCGTGTGGCTGGATTTTGCCAACGAGATGGTCTGGCTCGGCGTCATCGCACTGCTCGAGCTGGAGGTGAGGTTGCCGACTGATGCCATCAGGCTGCATCGCATCCGACGCGCGATGGCCTTGGTGCTCTATCTGGCATTGGTCGGTTTCATGCTGACCTGGGCCGCGATGGGCATCGGCGACGAGGCCGCCAGCCGGGAAAGCATGCGCGCGGCCTGGCTCGATGCCTGGGACGCGCTGCTGTGGCTGGTCGCGTTCGTCGCGATCGAGCTCAACGTGTTCGGGCTGGCGCCTTCACGGCCCAGGCGCGATCCGCGCGGCACTCACTCGCCGCGCTCGTAACCTTCGATTTCCTCGGTAGCCAGCAACTGCCGCAACTGCGGCGCGGATGCCCGGCGCATCGGCTTCTCGTCGGTGCTCGACAGCGGCGCCTGGCGAAGCACGTCCAGCGGCAGCACGGTGACGTCGAAGGTGATCTCCTCTGCGCTGAACACCCACACCGGGAAGTCGCCGGTGCGTTCGCGGTCCAGGCGCAGGCGCCGGCTGCGCGCCTCGGCGGGAATGCCGTGCTGGTCGAGGAAACGCGGCGCAGCGTCGAGGTCGTCGCTGTACAGATGCAGCGTCACCGGACTGCGCGTGTCGGCGGTGCCTTCGAGCACCGGGCCGACCAGGCGCGGGTCGAAGTCGCGGAAGAACTCCAGCGCACGCAACGCCGCCTCGCGACGCTGGCGCACGGCGGTCACGTTGTCGGGTTGGAACAGGCGCTGGTACTCGCGCAGTGCGTCCTCGATCTCGCGGTTACGCGGCAGCGAGGCGTCGTCGAAGATGCCCAGTCGCTCCGCGGCCTTCAGCTTGGCCTGGTGGTAATCGCGGATGCCACCTTCAGCCATCAGGCGCGCGGCCTCGTGTGCGAGCCTGTGGCGACGCTCGCGGGTACGGGTCTGGGCGTGCTGGTGAGCGTGCTGTCGGGCGTGGGGCATGACGACCTCCGCGGCTGGCACGACAACGGCGAGGGCGCTCGCCGCGGCCGGCCACGGGGGCCGGCAATCAGAAGATATCAAACGATTCTTCGGCCGGCATGGTTTCTTCCGGGCCGTAGTCGACGTAAGCCTGCATCCGTTCAAGATCTTCGTGCTTCACCCATTCCAGGACGCCACCCGTTTCCGACGGCACCAGCGCGCCGTTGGCGCCGACGGCCACCTTGACCATGCCCTGCGGCGGCTCGTTGACCGCGAGCGGCTGGTCCTTCAACGCTACGCGCATGTAGTCGATCCAGATCGGAAGCGCCGCCTTGCCGCCGTACTCGCGGTAACCGAGCGACTCGAAGCCGTCGCGGCCCACCCACACCGTGGTGACGAGAGGACCGCCAACACCCGAGAACCAGGCGTCGCGGTGGTCGTTGGTGGAGCCGGTCTTGCCACCGACGTCCTCGCGCTCCAGCACCTTGGCCGCGGTGCCGGTGCCGCGCTGCACGACATCGCGCAGCATCGACACGATCTGGTAGGCAGTGCGGTCGTCGATGGCGCGAGGTGCGAGCACCATGTCGGCGATGTTCGTCGGCGGCACGGCGGTGGGCTTGGGCTTGTCCTCGGCCGTCGCCGCGACCGGTGCCGTGGCGCCCCCTGCGGGGCCCAGGTCGAAGCCGTCGACCACGTTCGAAGCCGGCGTCGCGATCGAACCGTTGGCGCGCGGGCCGCACTCGCGGCAAGCAACGGTCGGCTTTTCCTTGAACACAATGGCGCCGTCGCGATCCTTCACCTCGTCGATGAACCACGGCGTGATACGGAAGCCGCCATTGGCGAAGACCGCATAGCCGCGTGCCATCGACAGCGGCGTCAGCGACGCGGTACCGAGCGACATCGAAAGATTAGGGGGCAGTTGTTCCTGGTCGAAGCCGAACTGGCTGATGTACTTGCGGGCGAAATCGACACCGATGGCGTCGAGCAGGCGCACCGACACGAGGTTGCGCGACTGCACCATCGCCTCGCGCAGGCGCATCGGGCCGGCGAAATTGCCGGTGTCGTTCTGCGGGCGCCACAGGTGACCGCGGCGGTCCTTGAAGACCACCGGGGCGTCCAGCACGATCGAGGCCGGGTTGTAGCCGCGCTCGAACGCGGCCGCATACACGAACGGCTTGAAGCTCGATCCCGGCTGGCGACGTGCCTGCGTGGCGCGGTTGAACTTGTTGCCAGCGAAGCTGAAACCGCCAGAGAGTGCGCGCAACGCGCCGTTGGACGGTTCCAGCGATACCAGTGCGGCCTGTGCACGCGGCAACTGGTCCAGTTTGTAGCTGGGCGCGGGCTGCGGCTGGTCCGGGGCTGCAGCAGCGGTCACGCGCTGCACCCGCACCATGTCGCCACGCTTCACCAGACTGGCCGGACTCTTGTCGGCCCAGCCCTGGTTCGGGCCGAGTTCGATCTGCGTGCCGTCGACCAGCACCAGCCGGACCTGAGTGCCGCTGACACCGAGCACGACCGCCGGCAGCTGGCCGGCCTGCGGTGCGATGTTGGCCAAGCGCGCGCGCGCGGAGGCGGCATCGTCCTGAGCCGGCAGCTCGAAATGCTTCTCGACCCCATGCCAGCCGTGGCGACGGTCGTAGACGGCCAGGCCGTCGCGGATCGCCTGGTCGGCGGCGGTCTGCAGCACCGCATCGATGGTCGTGGTGACGTGGTAGCCCTTGGTCAGCGCCTCCGCGCCGTAGCGGGCGACCATTTCCTGGCGGACCATCTCGGCAACGTAGGGGGCATAGACCTCCACCGGTCGCTCATGCGGGGTGGCGTGCATCGGCGCGGCCTTGGCGTACGCGGCCTCGGCGGGCGTGATGAAGCGCAACTCGGTCATGCGATCGAGGATGTAGTCGCGGCGCTGCTTGGCGCGCTCGGGATTGCTCAGCGGATTGCCGCTGGAGGGGAACTTGGGGATGCCGGCGAGCGAGGCCATCTCGTCCAGCGTCAGTTGGTCCAGTTTCTTGCCGTAGTAGAACTCGGCCGCGGCCGCCACACCGTAGGCGCGGTTACCGAAGAAGCTCTTGTTCAAGTACAGCTCGAAGATCTCGTCCTTGCTGAGTTCGCGCTCCATGCGCATCGCCAGCAGCATTTCGGCCAGCTTGCGGGTATAGCTGTATTCCGAGCTCAGGAAGAACTGGCGGGCGACCTGCTGGGTGATGGTCGACCCGCCCGGGACGCGCTTGTTATCGGTCGTCGCCAGCAGCCATACCGCGCGGAACACGCCTTTGAAATCGACGCCATGGTGGTGATAGAAGCGGGAGTCCTCGATGGCGATGAACGCCTTCTTGAGCCGGTCCGGTACCGCCTCGATGGCGATGGGGTAGCGCCGGGTCTCGCCGAACAGGCCCATCAGGCGGCCGTCACGCGCGTACACGTACATGGGCTCCTGCATCTCGACGTTACGCAGCGTCTCGACATCGGGGAGCTTGGGGGCCACCAGGTAGTACAGGACGCCCAGGCCGACCATGCCTAGAAGGAACACGCCGGCGAACGCGAGGAGCGCCCAGCGCAACAAACGACCAAGACGGGGCATCAAAGCGGATTTCCGATTGCGGGTGTCGTAAGCGTGGAGTATAGAGGAGCGGAAGTGGGGAGCTTAGGGTGCGGGCCGGGGGCGGCGTCCGGAAATGGGACCGCATCCCGTTTGGCGGGGAAATGGGGTTCTGGTTGGCGCTATTCGAAAGAAGTGGTTGCCAGCTTGCGCAAAGTCCGTTATTTAAGGCGGGGCCACATGAAGTGCTCGTAAGCGCTTGTGGCAAGGGGAGAAAATCGTGGGGATAGTCACAAAAAGCCAGCCGGCACTGGTTGGCGTGGACATCAGTTCAACCGCGGTCAAGCTGTTGCAGCTCTCCAAGGCTGGCAACCGCTACCGTGTTGAGCATTACGCCGTCGAACCGCTGCCGCCCAACGCGGTGGTGGAAAAGAACATTGTTGAGGTCGAGGCCGTTGGCGAGGCGATCAAGCGCGCCGTGGCCCGGTCCGGCACGCGCGCCAAATTCGCAGCGGCGGCAGTGGCCGGCTCGGCGGTGATCACCAAGATCATCCAGATGGCGTCCGACCTCGATGGCGACGACCTCGAGAGCGAAGTCGAGCTGGAGGCCGTCAATTACGTCCCGTACCCGATCGAGGAAGTGAACCTCGATTTCGAGGTGTTGGGCCCGATGCCCGGCAACGCCGACATGGTGCAGGTGCTGCTCGCGGCATCGCGCTCGGAGAACGTCGAGGTCCGGGCCTCCGCCCTGGAGATCGGCGGCCTGACGCCGAAGGTGATGGACGTGGAGGCCTTCGCGATCGAGAACGCCTTCGCGCTGATCGCCGACAACCTGAGCAGCCCGCGGGACGGGATCATCGCGCTGATCGACTCCGGCGCCACGATGACCACGCTCAACGTGTTGCGCAATGGACGCAGCCTCTACAGCCGCGAACAGGTGTTCGGCGGCAAGCAGCTCACCGACGAGGTGATGCGGCGCTACGGCCTGAGCTACGAGGAAGCCGGCCTGGCCAAGCGCCAGGGTGGCCTGCCGGACAGCTACGAGGCCGAAGTGCTGGAGCCGTTCAAGGAAGCCATGGTCCAGCAGGTCAGCCGACTGCTGCAGTTCTTCTATGCCGGCAGCGAGTTCAACCGGGTCGACCAGATCGTCATCGCAGGCGGCTGCGCGGCGATCCCGGGCATCGCCCAGATGGTCGAGGAGCAGCTCGGCGTCCCCACCATCATCGCCAATCCGCTTGCCCACATGACGCTCGGTCCCCGCGTCCAGGCCCACGCGCTCGCGCAGGATGCGCCGGCGCTGATGATCGCCTGCGGCCTCGCCCTGAGGAGCTTCGACTGATGGCACGGATCAATCTCCTACCGTGGCGTGAGGAACGGCGCAAACAGCGCCAGAAGGAATTCGGAATGATGCTCGGTGGCTCGGCGCTCGGCGCCGTGCTGCTGGCCTTCCTGATTGTCAGCTTCTACAAGGGCCAGATCAGCGGCCAGAACGAGCGCAACGCCTACCTGCACGACCGCATCACCGAGGTCGACACGCAGATCAAGGAAATCGAGGAACTGGACAAGAAGAAGGCCAAGCTCCTGGCGCGCAAGGAAGTGATCGAACAGCTGCAGGCCAACCGTTCGCAGATGGTGCACCTGTTCGATTCGCTGGTGCGCACGATCCCGGATGGCGCGGTGCTGACCTCGATCAAGCAGGACGAGAAGACCCTGACGCTGGAGGGCCGCGCCCAGTCCAATGCGCGCGTCAGTACCTACCTGCGCAACCTCGAAGGTTCAGGCTGGATGACCAATCCCGACCTGTCGATCATCGAGGCCAAGGGCAACGACAAGGGCCTGCCGTACGAGTTCAAGCTGCGGGTCCAGCTTGCCAACCCGAACGCGCCGAAGGATGAGGACGGTGACGGCAAGCCGGATGCACCGGCCACCGCGCCTGCCACCGGCGCTGCGCCGGCCGCTCCTGCGGCGCCGGCGATGCAGCCGGCCGCCACGCCCGCCGCGGCACCGACCAAGGGAGGAGCTGCGTCGTGAGCCAGAAAAAAGTCTCGCTGAAAGACCTCGACTTCAACAACATGGGCGGTTGGCCGCAGCAGGCCAAGATCGGTTTCTGCGTGATCATCGGCGTGCTGATTGTCGGCCTGGCCTGGTGGCTGTTCGTGCGCGACCAGCGCGAAGAGCTCGCCGGCCTGGAACGCCAGGAATCGGACCTGCGCGCCGAGTTCGAAACCAAACAGGGCCGTGCTGCGAACCTGGAGCCGCTCAAGCAGCAGCTCGCACAGATGGAACAGCAGTTGCAGCAGATGCTGCGCCAGCTGCCGAGCAAGACCGAGATGCCCGACTTGATCGTGGATATCTCGCAGACCGCGCTCGCCACTGGCATCAGCAACGAGCTGTTCCAGCCTGGTCCGGAAGTGCCGAAGGAGTTCTACGCCGAGAAACCAATCGCGCTGCGCATGGTGGGCACCTACCACCAGTTCGGCGGTTTCGTCAGCGGCGTGGCCTCGCTGCCGCGCGTGGTGATCATGACCATGCACGACATTTCACTGAAGCCGCGAGCCAAGGCCCCGAACGCCGTGATCACGCCAAACAGTCCGCTTGAACTGGCCGGCACGGTCAAGACCTATCGTTACCTGGACGAAGAGGAAGTGGCCGATCAGCAGAACACGGCCGGGTCTGCCAAGGTCGGACAGGGGGGAACCTGAGATGCGCGTGAACACCGTTCGCACCGGTTTCCGTCCCGGTCCGCTTGCACTCGCTCTGCTCGTCGCGATGGGCCTGACCGCCTGCTCGCGCGGAATCACCAGCACGCCCGGCGAAGCACCCAACCTCGAAAAGTGGGTCGCGGAAGTCAAGGCACGCCCGGCGCCGCCGCTGGATCCATTGCCGGTGATGCAGCAGTTCGAAACATTTGAATACGCCGCGCAGGGCTTGCGCGATCCGTTCAGCAACGCCTTCACCGACGATGGCGGCGGCAACGGGCCGAGGCCGGATGCGGCGCGGCGCAAGGAAACACTCGAGCAGTTCCCGCTCGACAGCATGGACATGGTGGGTACCCTGGGGAAAGGCGCTGGAGTCATCGCGTTGGTGATGGCGCCGGACAAGGTGACCTATCGTGTGCGGCCTGGTGCGTACATGGGGCAGAGCGACGGTCGCGTGACCGCCGTCTTTGAAGATCGCATCGAGCTGGTGGAACTGGTGCCGGATGGCGCGGGTGGTTGGCTGGAGCGTCCAGCCACGGTCGCGTTGGAAGATCAATGATTGGGGGATTGTCATGATGACCGTATTCAACGCCACACGCTCGCGGCCTGCCCGGCGCCCCATGCTCCTGCTGCGCAAGGGCAGCGTCGGCCTGCTGGTGGGCGCCGTTGCCGCCTTCAGCGCCGTGCACGCGGCCCCGCCGAGTGCCACGGCGCCGACGGCCGTGGCACCAACGCCCAGTCGTGACCCGGCCAAGCAACTGCCCGGCACGATCTCGGTGTCGAACATCGACTTCAAGCGAGGCGATGGCGGCGCGGGCCGCCTGATCCTGCGCTTCGACGGGGATGGCGCCGCGCCGGATCTGCGTAGCACCGGTTCGACCGTCACCATCAACGTGGGCAACGCGCAACTGCCGGCCAACCTGCAGAAGCCGCTCAACGTCACCGACTTCGCCACGCCGGTGCAGCGTATCGACGCGCGTCCCGCCGGCAGCGGCACGCAGCTGGTGCTGAACACGAGCGGCAACTACGAGTCGATGGCCTACCAGAGCGGACGCGAGTACATCGTGGAGATCGTGCCGCGCGCCGCAGGTGCCACCGCTTCGCGCGGCAAGGCCACCGGCAATGCCGCGATGGGCGCCACGACCTCGACCACCTCCACCCGTGCCTACAGCGGCCGGCCGGTGACGTTCAACTTCCAGGACGTGCCGGTGCGCACGGTGCTGCAGCTGATCGCCGAGGAATCCAGCCTCAACATCGTCGCCGCGGACACGGTGCAGGGCAACGTGACCCTGCGACTGGTCAACGTGCCGTGGGACCAGGCGTTGGACATCGTCCTGCAGGCCAAGGGCCTGGACAAGCGCCGCAGCGGCAACGTGGTGTGGATCGCACCGCAGGCGGAGGTCGCCAAGTACGAGCAGGACAGGGAAGACGCACGCATCGCGCTCGACAACCGCGTCGACCTGGTCACCGAGTACATCCAGATCAACTACCACAACGCCCAGCAGATCTTCAAAGCGCTGACCGAAGCCAAGGGCGTCGGCGGCGGCGGTTCCGGCGGCTCGGGTGGAGGCAATCAGGACAGCGGCTTCCTGTCGGGACGCGGCCGCTTGGTCGCCGATGAGCGCACCAACACCCTGATGGTCAGCGATATCCCGAAGAAAATCGCGCAGATGAAGGAGCTGATCAAGGTCATCGACCGGCCGGTGGATCAGGTCGTCATCGAGGCCCGAGTCGTGATCGCGGTCGAGAGCTTCTCCCGCGAGCTGGGCGCCAGGTTCGGCGTCTCCGGCTATACCCACGATGCCCAGGCCTACTTCAACGGCAATATCGAGAGCAACATCGAAACGCAGAATTCGATCCTCGATGCAGCAAACCAGAACAGTGCCACGCCGCCGCCTAGCCCGCCTGTCCTCGGTTCGATCACCCGCGGTCTGATGACCAATCTGGGCGTCACCAACCCGGCCGGCTCGGTTGCCTTGGCCATCCTCAACGCGGGCTATGCGCTGGACGTCGAGCTGTCTGCGATGCAGCAGGAAGGCCGCGGCGAAGTCATCTCCAACCCGCGCATCGTCACCAGCAACCAGCGTGAGGCGGTGATCAGCCAGGGCCAGGAAGTCGGCTACGTGACGATCTCGCCGCAG
>DATDBD010000249.1:0-13470 GCA_036525015.1 Lysobacter sp. | reverse complement strand
AGCGTCTGGCCCCAGGCCGCCTCGCACACGACCGGGTAGAACCACACCACTACAAACAGCAGCACCGCGAACAATCCCATGCCGCCACGGCCGAGCAGGCCCAGCACCGCCGATGCCGACAGCATCAGCGCGCCGCGGATGGCCAGGTCGATCACCCAGGCCAGTGCACGCGGCACCGGCCCCGCCGCGGGCAGACGCAGCGCGACGCCTTCCGGCGTCACGACCTCGCGGTAGGTGTCCAGCATCGCCAAGCGCTAGTCCACGAAATGGCGAAGCGCGAACAGGCACTGCGCGCAGCGCGATGGCGTGAGCGCTGCTGGGGCGAGGCGCCCGAAGCGGGTCCGCCCGTTATGCGGTTGGAGAAACTCGAACGACGGCACGCAACCCTTCCCTGTCTTCCCCTGCCGGGACTCTAACCGGGCCGGGCCGCGGCTGACTAGCGCAGCAGGACCCCGCTCGCGGCCATGCCCAGATAGCGGTCCTTCAGGCGGACATAGTGCTGGGCGCTGTAATGCAGCTGCTCGATCTCGCGGTCGCTGAGCTTGCGCACGAAGCGTGCCGGATTGCCCAGCCACAGCTCGGCCTCGCCGACCTCCTTGCCGGGCGCAATCACCGCACCGGCGCCGACGAACCCGTAGCGGTGCACGCGTGCGCCATCGAGCACCTTCGCGCCCATGCCGACCAGGCAGAACTCATCCAGCGTGCAGGCGTGGATGATGGCGCCGTGGCCGATGGTCACGTCGTTGGCGATCACCGTCGGCAGGCCGCCCGGGCGGGTGAACGGCCCCTCGTGCGTGACGTGGACGATGGTGCCGTCCTGCACGTTGGTGCGCGCACCGATCCTGATCGAGTTGACGTCGCCGCGGATCACGCAGCCGGGCCACACCGAGACATCGTCGCCGAGGTTCACGTCGCCGATGACGGTGGCGGCGGGGTCGATATAGACGCGTTCGCCGTGGGTGGGAAAGGTATCGAGATAGGGACGCATGGTCATGCAGGAATTTTAACCGCCGGGGGTTGCCCGGTGTGTGAGTCTCGCATCCGTTCCTCGCCTCCTGCCTGCTCTTGCAAGGTCTACACTCGGCGTATGGACATCACTGCCGACACCCCGCTGGACGAACTGGCCACGACCCACGCCGCACTGCGCCGCGCGTGGCAGGTACAACGCCCGGATTACGCCCAGCGCCGCGCCGACCTGCTGCGCCTGCGCGAGGCGTTCCGCGCCGGCATCCCGGCGATGGATGCGGCGATCCGTGGCGATTTCGGGCACCGCAGCGAGCACGAGAACCTGTTGTCGGAAGCGATGATCGTGCTGGCCGAGTTGGACCATGCGCTGGGCCGGTTGCGGCGCTGGATGCGGCCGCGCCGCGCGGCGGTCGGCTGGCGTTTCTGGCCTGCGCGCGCGCAGGTGCGCCCGGAGCCGGTGGGCGTGGTCGGCATCCTGTCGCCATGGAACTACCCGGTGAACCTGGCGCTGGTGCCGGTGGTCTCGGCGATCGCGGCTGGCAACCACGTCTTCCTCAAGCCGTCCGAGCACACGCCGCGCACCAGCCTGTGGCTGCGCGAGTTGCTTTCACAGGTATTCCCGGCCGACCGCGTGGCCGTTGCCATCGGCGGGCCCGAGGTCGGCGCCGCGTTCGCCGCGTTGCCGTTCGACCATCTGCTGTTCACCGGCTCCACCGCGGTCGGTCGCAAGGTGATGGCGGCGGCCGCGCCCAACCTCACCCCGGTCACGCTGGAACTGGGCGGCAAGGCGCCGGCGATCGTCTGCCCCGACTTCCAGCTGCGGCGCGCGGCGGCGCGCATCGCCACCGGCAAGTGGTTCAACGCCGGACAGACCTGCATCGGCGTGGACTACGTGCTGATCGACGAGGCCCGGCGCGACGCCTTCGTCGAGGCGCTGACGGCCGAGCTGAAAGCGCGTTACGGCGACTTCAGTGCGCCGCACGACTACACCCGCATCATCAACGACCTGCAGTACGCGCGCCTGCGCGGCTATGTCGACGATGCACACGCACGCGGCCTGCGCGTGATCGAGCCGCTCACCGGTGGCGCCGACGCCGATGCGCGGACGCGACTGGCGCAGGACCGGCTATTCCCGCCGACGTTGGTGATTGAACCTGCGGCCGACTCGGAAGTGATGCGTCACGAGATCTTCGGCCCGATCCTGCCCGTACTGACGTACCGCAACCTGGACGACGCCATCGCCCGGATCAACTCGCAGGATCGGCCATTGGCGCTGTATCCCTTCAGCGACGACAGCGCCAGCATCGAGAAGATCCTCGGCAACACGCTGTCGGGCGGCGTCACCGTCAACGACACGCTGCTGCATTTCGGTGCGCACGACCTGCCATTCGGCGGCATCGGGCCCAGCGGCATCGGCGCGATCCATGGCCGCACCGGCTTCGACACGTTCAGCAAGCTGTTGCCGGTGTTCCGCCAGCGGCGCTTCGCGGGCAGCGACCTGCTGAAACCGCCGTATAGCGGCACGATCGACGCGATGGTGCGCTGGCTGGCGAAATAGCAAACGCTTGGGGCGGCTCCTCCTTCGACTTCGGGCCTGGTGCCCTACGCTCAGGACGAACGGTGTCGGTGCTCAGGCACACTCCACCTTAGGCAGCGAACCCCCGCAACGCGTCGATAACACGCTGCAGGCCGGCATCGTCGACATCCATGTGCGTGACCAGCCGGATCGCCGGCGTGTAACCGAAGGAGAGCCGGATGCGCGCGGCTTCCATCTGTGCGCGCAGCTCGTCGTGGCGTGCCACGGGCACTTCGACGAACACCATGTTGGTCTGCTGCGTGACGACGTCGAGTCCGGGCAGTCCGCGCAAGGCCTCGGACAAGCGCTCGGCCCGCGCATGATCGTCTGCCAGTCGTGCGACGTGATGGTCCAGCGCATGCAATCCCGCCGCCGCCAGTATTCCGGCCTGGCGCATGCCGCCGCCCACGACCTTGCGCCAGCGGCGCGCGCTGTCGATCAGTGCCTGAGTGCCCAGCAGCGCCGAGCCGACCGGCGCGCCCAGGCCCTTGGACAGGCATACCGAAACGCTGTCGAAATGCCGGGCGATCTCGCGTGCCGGCACGCCCAGCGCCACCGCGGCATTGAACAGACGCGCGCCGTCCAGGTGCAGCGCCAGTCCGTGCCGGTCGCACAGCTCGCGCGCCCGCGCCAGGTATTCCATCGGCAGAACGCAGCCGTGCCAGGTGTTCTCCAGGCACAGCAGGCGGGTGCGGGCGAAGTGCGGGTCGATGGGCTTGATCGCACGTTCGACCGCGTCCAGAGGCAACGTTCCGTCGGCGGCCTGCACGATCGGCTGTGGCTGGATCGAGCCGAGCACGGCGGCGCCGCCGCCCTCGTACTTGAAGGTGTGCGCCTCCATGCCGACCAGGTATTCGTCGCCGCGCTGGCAGTGCGCCATCAGGCCGACCAGGTTCGACTGCGTGCCGCTGGGGACGAACAGGCCCGCCTCGAACCCGAGGTCGTCGGCCAGGCGCTGCTGCAGCGCATTGACCGTCGGGTCCTCCCCGTAAACGTCGTCGCCGACGGCGGCGCCGAGCATCGCCTCGCGCATCGCCGCGGTGGGTTGGGTGACGGTGTCGCTGCGCAGGTCTATCCAGTCCATGAGCTTGCACGTTCGATGAGGACAGGTGCCGGAGTATGGCAGCGTCTCGCGGCGCGCCGCGTGGAGGTGGGTCGCGTGGGCGGCGTCGGCCGTTAAACTGGCGCCATGAAGATCGCCAGCTGGAACGTCAATTCGCTCAACGTCCGCATGCCGCACCTGGAACAGTGGCTGGGGCAGTCCTCGCCGGACATCGTCGCGCTGCAGGAAACCAAGCTCGACGACGCCCGCTTTCCCGACGACGCGCTGGTCGCGGCGGGCTACCGCAGCGTCTTCGCCGGACAGAAGACCTACAACGGCGTGGCGATCCTATCGCGCGAGAGTGCCCGCGACGTGCAGATCGGCGTCCCCGGTTACGAGGACGAGCAGAAGCGGGTGATCGCCGCCACCGTCGGCGAGCTGCGCATCGTCAATCTGTACGTGGTCAACGGCCAGGACGTGGACACCGACAAGTACGGCTACAAGCTGCGCTGGCTGGAGGCAGTCCACGACTGGCTTGCCGAAGAACTCCACAAGCACCCCCGCATGATCGTGCTGGGCGACTTCAATATCGCCCCGGACGAGCGCGACGTGTACGACCCGGTGCTGTGGAACGAGGCCCACATCCTCACCTCCACCGCTGAGCGCGCCGCGCTGAACCGCCTGTACGAGCTGGGTCTGCACGACGTGTATCGCGCGCTCAACCCGGAGGCGCGCGATTTCAGCTGGTGGGATTACCGGCAAGGCGCGTTCCGGCGCAACCTGGGGTTGCGCATCGACCTGACGCTGGTGTCGGAGGCGTTGCGCCCGCACTGCACGGCCTCGGGCATCGATCGTGAGCCGCGCACCTGGGACAGGCCCAGCGACCATGCGCCGGCGTGGGTGGAACTGGACTGATGTGGCCTGGCTGAGCCGGGCTGATAAGAAAAGGCCCGGCTTGGCCGGGCCTTTTTTCTTGTTGTTTTGACGAAGTCGTCAGCGCGCGCGGCCGCGCCGGAACAGATTGACGATCGCCAGCAACACGATCGCGCCGATCAGCGAGAGCAGCAGGCCGCTGAGGCTGAAGTTGCCGCTGTTGATGTCGCCTCCGCCGATGCCGAGCAGACCGCCGAGCCAGCCGCCGAGGAAGGCGCCGACGATGCCGACGATGATGTTGAGGAAGATGCCCTGTTGCGCATCGGTCTTCATGATCAGGCTGGCCAACCAGCCGATGACTCCGCCGACGATCAGCCATATGAGAATGCCCATCATGATGGTGTCTCCTTGTCCGGTCCGTATGAAATAGCGAGCCCAACTGGGGGCGCTGCGAGTCTGTGCGCACCGACGTGATGGCGATGTCAGGGGTAGTGCGATCGAATCAGCCTTTAAAACAAGGGGTTCTCGCGGTGTGCCGATTGTTCCGCGCAGATGATCGCAAAGTGAAATCGCCGTGCGCGCGGCCGCATTCAAGGTGACGCATTACGTCAGTTTCGCCATCACGAAGCGATCGGACGTGCGCGTGCAAGCACGCCGGTTGCGACGCATTGCCTTACGCTGACTACCCGCGCGATGGCGAATGACAACCTCGATGTCCTGGTCCGAGCCCAACGCATCCACCGACAGCGCCGCCGCCCGCGTGCGCTGGGGATGGCTGCCGCATCGGCCGCGCGAACCGGGCGAACCGTTGGCGCGAGGCTGGCTGGGGCGGGCACTGGGCATCGACGCGGATTCGCTGCCTCTGGTCCGCGATGACCGCGGTCGACCGCGGCTGGACGGCGGCTTGGCGGGCTGGGACTGCAACTGGAGCCATAGCGGCGATGGCCTGGTCGTGGCGCTTGGCGAAGGCGTTCAGATAGGCATCGACCTGGAGCGGCTGCGCCCGCGCGCGCGCGCGCTGGAACTGGCGGCGCGCTTCTTCACCGCGCCCGAGCTCGACTGGCTGCACGCCGCACCGTCGACGGCGGTGCGCGACCACGCTTTCCTGCGCCTGTGGTGCGCCAAGGAGGCGGTGCTGAAGGCGCATGGCCACGGTGTTTCGTTTGGCCTGCACCGGCTGCGCTTCGGCGAAGATCATCGCGGCACCTTGCATCTGGTGGAGTGCGATCCGGAACTCGGGACGCCCGCGCAATGGCAACTGGACGAGCTGCAACCGGCTCCCGGTTACCTGGGTGCGCTGGCGTGGCGACTGCGGCCCTGAGCTGTTGCGGGGTGCGAGTAAGCAGGCGCAGGAGCTGGGCACGATAACGGCTGAAGTTTCCCTTCTCCCGCCTGCGGGAGAAGGTGCCCGAAGGGCGGATGAGGGGAGCTTTTGCTTTCCTTCCGAGCGAGAAGCGCCCTCTCCCCAAGCCCTCTCCCGCACGCGGGAGAGGGGCTCCAGTCTGGAGCCCAACCTATCCCACGACGCGGGACAGTGGCTTCGAAGCCTTCCCAGCATCGGCGATACTGCGCGCCTGTATGAGTACTGCTCCCGCACCCTTCGACCCGTCACTGCGCCGCAACCTCGAGAGCGGCCTGGCCGCGCTCGCGCTCGATCCGGCCCTGGCCACACCATTGCTGGACTACCTCGCCCTGCTGGCGCGCTGGAACAAGACCTATAACCTCACCGCCGTACGCGACCCGCAGGAAATGGTCGGCAAACACCTGCTCGACTCGCTGGCCATGCATCCCTACATCGACGGCATCGTCGAGCGCCAGGGTGCGTTGGCCGACCTGGGCACCGGCGCCGGCCTGCCCGGCATCCCGCTGGCCATCGTCAAGCCGGGCCTGCGGGTGACGCTGGTCGAGAGCAACGGCAAGAAGGCGCGCTTCCTGCGCGAAGCCGTGCGCCAGCTGCGCCTGGCGGACGTACGCGTGGTCGAATCGCGCATCGAGGAGGTCGACGAGCCTGGCGCCTATGACGCGATCACCGCCCGCGCGCTGGCCACGCTGCCGCTGATCCTCGAACTGGGCGGGCACCTGCTCAAGCCGGACGGCCGCCTGCTGGCCATGAAGGGCGTCTACCCGGCCGACGAGATTGCCGCCCTGCCGGCCGGCTGGATCCTGCAAAGTGCCTACCCGCTCACGGTTCCGGGGTTGGAGGCCGAGCGCCACCTGATCGTGGTCGGCCGCACGGTCGCCTAGTCAGGATGACGGGGACGCGCAGGGCGTCCCGTCCGGGCATAATCATCTGTCCGGCCCCACGCCGGAGCCTCCCGTACACAGCCCAGGACCGAGCCGCATGGCCCGCATCATCGCCGTCGCCAACCAGAAAGGCGGGGTCGGCAAGACCACCACCGCCGTCAACCTGGCCGCCGCCTTGGCGAAGACGCCCAAGCGTGTGCTGCTGGTCGACCTCGATCCGCAGGGCAACGCCACCATGGGCAGCGGAGTCGACAAGCGCGAGATCGAATCCTCCATGTGCGACGTGCTGCTGGGCGAGGCCGATGCGGCCTCGATCCTCAAGCGCACCGCCGAGGACTTCGACCTGCTGCCGGCCAACATCGAGTTGACCGCGGCCGAGATCAGCCTGATGAGCGAATCGGGCCGCGAACAGCGCCTCAAGACCG
This sequence comes from Lysobacter sp., assembly GCA_036525015.1. Lineage (GTDB taxonomy): Bacteria > Pseudomonadota > Gammaproteobacteria > Xanthomonadales > Xanthomonadaceae > Lysobacter_J. Next base: position 6,344 of record DATDBD010000249.1, on the reverse strand, counting down.
CGCTGGCCCCGCTGCGTGCGAACTACGACTACATCCTGATCGACTGCCCGCCGGCGCTGTCGCTGCTGACGCTCAACGCGCTGACCGCCGCCGATTCGATCATCGTGCCGATGCAGTGCGAGTACTACGCACTGGAAGGCATCAGCGCGCTGCTCGACACGATCGATGCGCTCAAGGCCAGGCTCAACCCGGCGCTCGAGATCGAGGGCGTGCTGCGCACCATGTTCGACGTGCGCAACAACCTGGCCAACGCGGTCTCGGCCGAACTGACCAAGCACTTCGGCGAGCGCGTGTTCCGCACCATCGTGCCGCGCAACGTGCGCCTGGCCGAAGCGCCGAGCCATGGCCAGAGCATCGTCGGCTACGACCGCGCCAGCCGCGGCGGCATCGCCTACCTGGGCCTGGCCGGCGAAGTGCTGCGCCGCCAGCGCGAGCGTGAGCAGGCCGCCAAGCTGCAGGCGGCCCGCACGGCCGAGCTGAAGGAGACGGCGGCATGAGCGTTGCCAAGAAGCGCGGCCTCGGCCGCGGTCTGGAAGCGCTGCTCGGCCCGAAGGCGGCCGCCGAAGCGCCGGTGCTGGAAGCGGTCGAAGGCGACATCCTGCGACACCTCCCGGTCGATGCGCTGGCGCCCGGCAAGTACCAGCCGCGCAAGTTCTGGGACCAGGACAAGCTGGCCGAGTTGGCCGAGTCGATCAAGGCGCAGGGCGTCATCCAGCCGATCGTCGTGCGCGACATCGGCGGCAAGCGTTACGAGATCATCGCCGGCGAGCGTCGCTGGCGCGCCACGCAACTGGCCGGACTGACCCAGATCCCCGTGGTGATCCGCGAAGTCGACGACCGCACCGTGGTCGCGATGGCGCTGATCGAGAACATCCAGCGCGAGGACCTCAACCCGCTGGAAGAAGCCAACGCCCTGCAGCGGCTGATCGACGAATTCGACCTGACCCACGCCCAGGCGGCCGAAGCCGTGGGCCGTTCGCGCGCGGCGGTGTCCAACCTGCTGCGCCTGCTGGAATTGCCGCATGAGATCCGCGTGCTGGTGGAAACCCGCGCGCTGGAGATGGGCCACGCCCGCGCGCTGCTGGCGCTGACCCCGCAGGCGGCGATCGCACTGGCGCGACAGGCCGCCGACCTCGAGTGGTCGGTGCGCGAGGTCGAGCATCGCGTGCAGCAGCTTTCGGCCGGCATGATCCCGGGCAGCAGCGCCGCCAAGGGCAAGACGGCCAAGGCCAAGCCCGCGGCCGACATCGTCTCGCTGGAGCGGCAGCTGTCGGAGTCGCTCAATACCAAGGTCAACGTGCTGCACGGCCGCGGCGGCAAGGGCCGGCTGGTGATCCACTACCACGATCTCGATTCGCTCGAGGGCGTGCTGGAAAAGCTGCGCGGCAAGGCCGACGAGTAACGGCGTGGCCATGGCGCCGTAGCGCGCGACGGCCGGTTTCCTGATCGGGGTCGCGATCCGGCAAGGCTCCGGCGGGGCTACATGGTCGATTGCGGCCTTCCCCCACTAGAATTGCGCCCCATGACCATCCTAGTCACCGGCGCCGCCGGTTTCATCGGCGCCTATACCTGTCGCGCCCTGCGCGAGCGCGGCGCCGCCGTGATCGGCCTGGACAACTTCAACGACTACTACGATCCGCAGATCAAGCGCGATCGCGTCGCGTCGCTGTGCCCCGGGATCGACATCCGGGCGCTCGACCTGGGCGACCGCGACGGCCTGGCCGCGCTGTTCGACGAGGTCCAGCCAACGCGTGTGATCCACCTGGCCGCTCAAGCCGGCGTGCGTTACTCGCTGACCCATCCGCATGCTTACGTCGACAGCAACCTTGCCGGCTTCGTCAACCTGCTGGAGCTGTGCCGCCATCGCGGCATCGCGCACCTGGTCTATGCCAGTTCGTCGTCGGTGTATGGCGATTCGGCCACGCCGCCGTTCTCCGAGGATCAGCGCGTCGACCAGCCGCGTTCGCTGTACGCCGCGACCAAAGCCGCCAACGAGCTGATGGCGCACACCTACGCCCACCTGTACGGGCTGCGCTCGACGGGGCTGCGGTTCTTCACGGTGTACGGCCCGTGGGGACGTCCGGACATGGCGCCGCTGCTGTTCTCGCGCGCGGTGCTGGCCGGCCGCCCGATCGACGTGTTCAACCACGGCAGGATGCGGCGCGACTTCACCTTCGTCGACGACATCGTGTCCGGCGTGCTCGGCGCGCTCGACCATCCGCCCGGAACCGACGCGGGCGAGCCGCCGCACCGCGTCTTCAACCTCGGCAATCACACGCCCGTGGAGCTCGAACGCTTCATCGCGGTTATCGAACAGGCCGCCGGCATTGCGGCGCAGAAGGTCTACAAACCGATGCAGCCAGGCGACATGATCGAGACCATGGCCGATACTTCGCGCGCCAAGGCCGCCTTCGGGTTCGAGCCGGCCACCTCGATCGAGGTCGGCCTGCCGCAGGTGGTCGAGTGGTGCCGCACCTATTTCGGCGACAGGGCCTGACCCGGAGATCCCATGAGCAATCCACAACTCTCCGTCGTCGTCCCGGTATTCAACGAGCGCGACAATGTCGCGCCGCTGGTGCACGAGATCACCGCCGCCCTGCGTGGCGTGGCGGATTTCGAGATCGTCTATGTCGACGACCATTCGCGCGACGACACGCTTGCCGTGCTGAGCGCACTCAAGGCAGAAGTGCCGGAACTGCGCGTGATCCACCACGTCAGCCAGAGCGGGCAGAGCACCGCGGTGCGCAACGGCGTCAATGCCGCGCGCGGACAGTGGATCGCCACGCTCGACGGCGACGGCCAGAACGATCCGGCCGATATCCCCAAGCTGCTGGCGCAGCGTGCCGGCGCGGCGCCGCAGATCAAGCTGTTCGCCGGTTGGCGCGTCAACCGCCAGGACAGCGGCAGCAAGCGCTGGGCGTCGAAGTGGGCCAACGCGATCCGCGCACGCATGCTGCGCGACGACACGCCCGACACCGGCTGCGGCATCAAGCTGTTCGAGCGCGCCGCGTTCCTCGACCTGCCGTACTTCGACCACATGCACCGCTACCTGCCCGCGCTGATGCAGCGCGCCGGCTGGAAGACGGTCAGCGTGCCGGTCAACCATCGCCCGCGATCGGCGGGTGTGTCCAAGTACAACAACCTCAATCGCGCGCTGGTCGGCATCGCCGACCTGCGCGGTGTCGCCTGGTTGATCAGGCGCGCCAAGGTCACGCGTACCGAAGAGATCTGATCCGTTCTTTCCTTGTCCGCGAGCGGGCAGGGGAGGCCGGGGCTGGAAGCACTTGCCCCAGCCCTCCCTTCGCCCGTGGCGCAAGGGACGGAGCCACGCGGGAGCCAAAAAGAGAGCGCCATGGAATTCGACTTCATGAACCACTCCATCGCCTGGCTCGAATGGACCGGGCTGCACATGTCGCCGTGGAAGATCATCGGCCTGACCGGCGCGCTGATGTTCGGCGGGCGCTGGCTGGTGCAGTTCCTGGCTTCGCGCAAGCACGGCAAGCCGGTGATCCCGCGCCTGTTCTGGTACATGAGCCTGGTCGGCAGCGCGATGACCCTGAGCTACTTCGTGTTTTCGCAGAAGCAGGACTCGGTCGGGGTCATCCAGAACCTGTTCCCGTCTTTCACCGCCGCCTACAGCCTGTACCTCGACATCCGGCACCGCGGCTGGCACCGCGACAAGGCCGGCCACTGAGCCACCGGCCCTGCGTCGGCGTGACGCAGCCCGCCAAACAGCGGCTTCGGCCAACCAGGCACGCGTGCGGGATGCGAAGATCGACGCTCTCGTACAACCCGCCCAATCCATGAAACGTCTGCTGCTCGCCGCCGCGCTGTCGGCGCAACTCGCCCTGGTCTCCACTGCCGCATCCGCAGGCGCCGGTGCCAGCGCCGACGACACCCGCTTCGAGGCCATCTACGGCAAGGAATGGAAGTGGCGGCAGGAGCAGACGGGCGAAGCCGACGAGGACAACGACACCTCTGCCAACCAGCACCGCCTGCCGTCGGTGGACGCGGCCAGCCAGGCGGCGCGGCTGAAGGTGTGGGAGGACGTGCTGCGCCAGCTCGACGGCGTGGACATCAAGCAGCTGAGCGCGCAGAACCAGGTCAATTTCGCCGTCTACCGCGCCCAGGTCGAGAACCTCGCCGCCGAGGTGCGCCTGCGCGGCTACGAGATGCCGTTCAACTCCGATTCCTCGTTCTGGTCGAACCTGGGCTTCATGACCCGGCGCCCGCTGCATACGGTTGAGGACTACCGCGCCTACATCGACCGCCTGCGCGACGTGCCGCGCTACTTCGACCAGAACATCGACAACATGCGCGCCGGCCTGGCGCGCGGCTTCAGCGTGCCGCGTGCGGTGCTCGACGGCCGCGACGTCTCCATCGCCGCCGTGGCGCAGGTGAAGGATCCGGCCCAGTCCAATTTCTACGAACCCTTCAAGCGCATGCCGGCGGGCATCCCCGCCGACGAGCAGGCGCGCCTGCGCGAGGCCGGCCTGGCCGCGATCCGCGAACGCCTGGTCCCCGCCTACGGCGAGCTGCTGACGTTCTTCCGCGAGCAGTACGTGCCCAAGGCGCGCACCACGCTGGGGGCGGAGCAGATGCCGGAAGGCCAGGCGTATTACCGCCAGCAGATCCGCGAGTACACGACCCTGGAGCTGGATCCCGAGCAGATCCACGAGATCGGCCTGCGGGAAGTGGCGCGTATCCAGGGCGAGATGGACGCGATCATCAAGCAGGTCGGGTTCAAGGGAGACTTCCCGGCGTTCCTGAAATTCCTGCGCACCGACAAGCAGTTCTACGCGACCACGCCGCAGGAACTGCTCGACCGCGCGGCATGGATATCCAAGCGCGTCGACGGCGAGATCGGCAAGATCATCGGCACGTTGCCGCGCGGCCGCTTCACCATCGTCCCGGTGCCGCCGGACATCGCCCCGTTCTGGACCAGCGGTCGTGGCGGCGCCGGCACCTACTGGGTCAACACCTATGACCTGCCGTCGCGCCCGCTCTACAACCTGCCGGCGCTGACCCTGCATGAGTCCGCCCCGGGCCACGCCCTGCAGGGTTCGCTGGCCAGGGAGCAGGGCGAGTTGCCCGCGTTCCGCCGCGAGAGCTACATCTCCGCCTACGGCGAAGGCTGGGGTCTGTACAGCGAGAAGCTCGGCCAGGAAATGGGCATCTACCAGACGCCCTACGAGGAATTCGGCCGCCTGACCTACGAGATGTGGCGGGCCTGCCGCCTGGTCATCGACACCGGCGTGCACCACAAGGGCTGGACCCGCGAGCAGGCCCTGGCCTACTTGCGCGATCGCACCGCACTGAGCGAACACGAGGTCACCACCGAGGTCGACCGCTATATCTCCTGGCCGGGACAGGCGCTGAGCTACAAGCTGGGCGAGATCACCATCGTGAAACTGCGCGCCGAGGCCGAGAAGGCGCTGGGCGCGAAGTTCGACGTGAAGGCCTTCCACGACGCCCTGCTGAGCCAGGGCTCGGTGCCGCTGCCGGTGCTGGAGGAGCAGGTCCGCGCCTTCATCGCCCGGTCCCGGGACGCGACCGCCAAGTCGGGGTAAGGCGGCCCGGGCCCGCGCCAAGGGCCACAGAAAGTCGGGCCGAGGCGCCGCCTGCGTCACCACTGGGTTCGCTCCCCGAGGTGCCTGGGCGCGTTCAGTTTGCCCCGCGCTGCGGCGCGTTCGTCCTGCGGGGTGGCGAATGTTGCCGCGGCGCGGCATAATCGCCGGCTCGCTGCGTCCGGCTGGCTTTTCCCATGAGGGGCAGGGCCTGGGCCGGGCGGGTCCGGAAGCACGATTCCGACCCGCCGCCGGCAGCCTGGAAATCCACCCATTTCGTGCACCGCATCGCCTGATTGCAGGCGTGACGGTGGGGCCGCCGCCTCCCTGGCTAAGGGAAGCACCATTACCTTTCGAGGTGCGTATGTCCCGCGTATGCCAAGTAACTGGTAAGCGAACGACGACTGGCAACAACGTCTCGCATGCCATGAACAAGACCCGCCGCCGTTTCCTCCCGAATCTCCATGAGCGCCGCTTCTGGGTCGCCTCCGAGAACCGCTGGATCAAGCTGCGCGTTTCCACCGCCGCCCTGCGCACCATCGACAAGAACGGTATCGATTCCGTCCTGGCCGACCTGCGCGCCCGTGGCGAAAAGATCTGAGGACTGAATCATGGCTTCCAAGCGCGACAAGATCCGTCTGATCTCTTCGGCAGGCACCGGTCACTTCTACACGACCGACAAGAACAAGAAGAACACCCCGAACAAGATGGAGGTCAAGAAGTACGACCCCGTCGTTCGCAAGCACGTGCCGTACAAGGAAGGCAAGATCAAGTGAC
>DATDBD010000248.1:0-2207 GCA_036525015.1 Lysobacter sp. | reverse complement strand
AACACGCGGTCCTGGAACACGCGGTCCTGGAACGCGCGGTCCTGGAACGCGCGATCTTGGAATGCGCGGTCCTCGAAATGCCCGCTTGGGGCACCGACACGCAACGGCGGCACCACCAGCAACCGGCTGGCCGAGCGCTCGGGCAGCGGCACCTGGGCGATCAGCTCCGGCGGCAGCTCATAATGGAAATCGGACTTCTTCAAGAGGACTGGGGCGGCTGGCTGGCGACAGGACCGGCCATTGTAAGAGGTCCGCCGGTGCGAAGCCTCGCCGTCCCGGCCCGGCGCCCCGGCCTAGCGCTCGAATTTCGCAGACAGGACGATCGACGAGGTCGTCCGCTCGACCCCGTCGATCCCGCCGATCCGGTCGGTCAGTTCATCCATCGCCTCCACCGACGGCGCCACCCCCAGCGCGACCAGGTCGAACGGGCCGCTGACCGAATGCAGCGCGCGCACCTCCGGCATCGCATGCAGCGCGGCGGCGACCGCGGCCATCTGCTTGGGCAGCACCGTGATCATGATGTGGGCACGGATATGGCCACGCTCGGCCTCGTGGTGGACGCGCACGGTATAGCCGTCGATCACGCCCTGCCGCTCCAGCCGTTCGATCCGGCTGTGCACGGTGGTCCGCGACAGCTTCAGCCGGCGCGCGATTTCCGCGGTCGAGGCGCGTGCGTTCTCCCGCAACACCGACAAAAGCTGCTGGTCTTCTTCGGTGATCTTCATTGTGTAAGCCCAATATCGTCGAATCGACGAAATTATCCGATATTTCGTACAAACTTCTACTGTCTTTCGACGATTTAATTCAGATAATAAGAAGATTGCGTCCGGACTCAGGAGAATCCCCATGGCCGTCATCGACCGACTCGCCCCACTGCGCGCCCACCACGGGCGCCGCCGCACCCGGGGCCTGGACGACGCCACCATCACCTGCTTCGCCGCCAGCCATGCCGAACTGATCGAAGTCATCGAAGCGGCCGGGCAGGAGTACGAGCGCCTGAAGGACGACTTCGCCGGACTGCTCGATCTCGACGAGGACGCACAGGTAAAGGCCGTGCAGGCCGGCTACATCAATTTCTACCCTGACGATGCGGTCAACCCGTACGTCGCGCTGGCCGCGCGCGGTCCGTGGATCGTCACGCTCAAGGGCGCGGTGCTGCACGACTCCGGCGGCTACGGCATGCTCGGCTTCGGTCATGCGCCCAAGGCCGTGATCGCGGCGATGGCCAAACCGCAGGCGATGGCCAACATCATGACCCCGTCGTTGTCGCAACTTCGCTTCGATCGCGCGATCCGCGCCGCGATCGGCGTCGCGCGCGGCGGCTGCCCGTACGACAAGTTCCTGTGCCTGAATTCCGGCTCCGAATCGGTCTCGCTTGCCGCACGCATCGCCGACGTCAACACCAAGCTGATGACCGATGCAGGCGGCAGGCACGCCGGCCGCGCGATCAAGCGCGTGGTGGTCAAGGGCAGCTTCCACGGCCGCACCGAGCGCCCTGCCTTGTATTCGGACTCCTCGCGCAAGACCTACATGCAGTACCTGGCCAGCTTCCGCGGCGAGGACACACTGCTCACCGTCGAGCCGTACGATATCGATGCCCTCAAGCAGGTCTTCGCCGATGCCGACGCCAACGGCTGGTTCATCGAGGCGATGTTCCTGGAGCCGGTGATGGGCGAAGGCGACCCGGGCCGCAGCGTGCCGCCGGCGTTCTATGCCGCCGCGCGCGAACTGACCCGTTCGCATGGTTCGCTGCTGCTGGTCGATTCGATCCAGGCCGGTCTGCGCGCGCACGGCGTGCTGTCGATCATCGATTACCCCGGCTTCGAGAAACTCGACCCGCCGGATATGGAGACCTACTCCAAGGCGCTCAACGCCGGCCAATACCCGCTGTCGGTGCTGGCGGTCGGCACTCGCGCCGCCGAGCTCTACAAGAAGGGCCTGTACGGCAACACCATGACCACCAACCCGCGTGCGCTCGATGTCGCCTGCGCGGTGATGGAGCAGGTCACTCCGGCCGTGCGCGAGAACATCCGCGCGCGGGGCGCCGAGGCGCTGGAGAAGCTCGAGAAGCTCAAGGCCGAACTCGGCGGCATGATCACCAAGGTGCAGGGCACCGGCCTGCTGTTCTCGTGCGAACTCGCGCCGCAGTTCAAGTGCTACGGCACCGGCTCGACCGAGGAGTGGCTGCGCGAACAGGGCCTCGGCGT
>DATDBD010000247.1:0-3182 GCA_036525015.1 Lysobacter sp. | reverse complement strand
ATCTTCGAGGCCATCGAGGCCGCGTTGGCTTCGGCCGCGAAGAAGCGCTATCACGACGAAGACGTGCTCGTGCGCGTCTCGATCGACCAGAAGGACGGCAACTACGAGACCTTCCGCCGCATGGAAGTCGTCGCCGACGATGTCGTCATGGAATCGCCGGATCGCCAGATCCGCCTGATGGACGCGATCGACGAAGTCGAAGGCGTCGAGGTGGGCGACTACATCGAAGAGCAGATCGAGAACCCGGAGTTCGGCCGTATCGCCGCCCAGGCCGCCAAGCAGGTCATCGTCCAGCGCGTGCGCGAGGCCGAGCGCCAGCAGGTCGTCGACGGCTGGAAGGATCGCGTTGGCGAGCTGGTCACCGGCGTGGTCAAGCGCGTCGAGCGCGGCAACATCTACGTCGACCTCGGCGGCAATGCCGAAGCGATCATCCCCAAGGACAAGGGCATCCCGCGCGACGTCCTGCGTACCGGCGACCGCGTCCGCGGTTACCTGTTCGACGTGCGCAGCGAGCCGCGCGGCCCGCAGCTGTTCATCAGCCGCGCCGCCCCGGAGTTCATGATCGAGCTGTTCAAGCTCGAAGTGCCGGAAGTTGGCCAGGGCCTGGTCTCGATCCGTGCCTGCGCACGCGATCCGGGCGACCGCGCCAAGATCGCCGTGCTCGCGCACGACAACCGCACCGATCCGATCGGCGCCTGCATCGGCATGCGCGGTTCGCGCGTGCAGGCGGTGTCGAACGAACTCAACGGAGAGCGTGTCGACATCGTGCTGTGGTCGGACAACCCGGCCCAGTTCGTCATCAACGCCATGGCGCCGGCCGAAGTGCAGTCGATCATCGTCGATGAAGAGAAGCACTCGATGGACCTCGCCGTCGCCGAAGACCGCCTCGCACAGGCGATCGGCAAGGGCGGCCAGAACGTGCGCCTCGCCAGCCGCCTGGCGGGCTGGCAGCTCAACGTGATGACGCAGGACCAGGTCACCGCGAAGTCGGAAGCCGAACAGGCCACCGCGCGCCAGCTGTTCATGGACAAGCTGGAGGTCGACGAGGAAATCGCCGGCATCCTGGTCTCCGAAGGCTTCAACACCGTCGAGGAAATCGCCTACGTTCCTGTTGGCGAACTGCTCGCCGTGGAAGGCTTCGACGAGGACATCGTCGAGGAACTTCGTTCGCGTGCCCGCGATGCGCTGCTCAACGAGGCCCTGGCTGCCGAGGAGCAGATCGACGAGCACCAGCCCGCTACCGACCTGCTCGAACTCGAGGGCATGGACGAGGAACTCGCGTTCACGCTCGCCTCGCGCGGCGTGGTCACCCGCGATGACCTGGCCGACCTCGCGACCGACGAGCTGACCGATATCGAAGGTGTCGACGAGGACCGTGCCAAGGCCCTGATCATGGAAGCCCGCAAGCACTGGTTCGAGTAACCCCACTTGACGGCCGGTAACGGCCGCCGGGAAGCCACAAGCTAGAATCGCTCCATCACGCGCGGGATACGTCCCACGCCACGAGGACACGGAAACGAATGTCGCAGCAAACCACCATCCGCAAGCTCGCTGAACTGGTGAACACGCCGGTCGAGAAGTTGCTGGAGCAGCTGGCCGAGGCCGGCATGAGCTTCAGCGGCCCCGACCAGGTCGTGACCAGCATCGAGAAGGTCAAGCTGCTTGGCTTCCTTAAGCGCTCGCACGGCAAGGCGGACAACGCCGACGTCAGCGAAGCGCCCAAGAAGATCACGCTCAACCGCAGCCGCAAGGAAGAACTCACCGTCGGCGGCGGCAAGAACAAGGCCACGGTCGACGTGGTCGTGCGCAAGAAGGTCACGCTGGTCAAGCCGACCGAGAGGGGTCCTGGCGAGCCGGTGACGGACGAGCGCACCGAGATCCTGCGCAAGCTGGAGGAATCCAAGCAGCGCAACCTCGCCGAGCAGCAGAAGCTCGCCGAAGTCGACAAGCGCCGCGCCGAGGAAGCCGAGAAGGTGCGCCTCGAGGCGGAGGAAGCCGCTCGCCTGAAGGCCGAGGAAGCCCGCGCCGCGGCAGAAGTGGCGCTTGGGACGGAAGACGAAGCGCCCGCCGCACGCAAGCCGGCTGCTGCGCATGGCCATGGCCATCCCAAGCATCCTGCGCCGGTCGCGCCGCGCGTGGATGACCGCAACGCGCCCAAGCACAAGACCCGCGGCTCGCACGCGATGGTCGCGGGTGTCGAGGACGACGATGCGGCCAGCCGCTTCGCCGGCCAGCTGCACCTGAGCGCGCAGGAACGCGCGCGTCGCACCACCGGTGCGCGCGGCAAGACCAAGCCCCGGCGCCACCTCGAGCAGGCCCGTTCCGGCGGCGGCGCGCATGGCTTCTCCAAGCCGACCGCGCCGATCGTGCGCGAAGTGGCGATTGGCGACACCATCACCGTGGCCGACCTCGCGCAGAAGCTCGCGCTGAAGGGCGGCGACGTGGTGAAGGCGCTGTTCAAGATGGGCGTGATGGCCACCATCACCCAGAGCATCGACCACGACACCGCCGCGCTGGTCACCGAAGAACTCGGCCACATCGTGGTCAAGGCCAGCGAGACCACCGCCGAAGACGCGCTGCTCGCGCACGTCGAGGAAACGCAGGGCGACAGGACCACGCGCCCGCCGGTGGTTACCATCATGGGTCACGTCGACCACGGCAAGACGTCCTTGCTCGACTACATCCGCCGCACCAAGGTCGCTTCCGGCGAAGCCGGTGGCATCACCCAGCACATCGGCGCATATCACGTCGAAACTCCGAAGGGCGTTGTCAGCTTCCTCGACACCCCGGGCCATGCGGCGTTCACGCAGATGCGTGCGCGCGGCGCCAAGCTCACCGACATCGTGATCCTGGTGGTCGCCGCCGACGACGGCGTGATGCCGCAGACCCGCGAAGCCGTGCAGCACGCCAAGGCGGCGAAGGTGCCGCTGATCGTCGCGATCAACAAGATCGACAAGTCCGGTGCCGATCCGCTGCGCGTGAAGAACGAGCTGCTGGCCGAGGGCGTCGTCGCCGAGGACTTCGGTGGCGACACGCAGATGGTCGAACTCTCCGCCAAGACCGGCGCGGGCGTCGACAACCTGCTCGACTCGATCCTGCTCCAGGCCGAAGTGCTCGAACTCAAGGCCGTGCCGACCGGCCGCGCCACCGGCGTGGTGATCGAATCCTCGCTCGACAAGGGC
>DATDBD010000246.1:0-3732 GCA_036525015.1 Lysobacter sp. | reverse complement strand
GCAGGGCTTTCGCGAGCAGCGCGGGGCGATGTTCGCGCGCGGCTTCGGCTCGGGCGGACGCGACCACTACGACACCCAGGCGCCGCTGTACCGCTATCTGCAACGCGCCATAGCGCTGCGCCGCGACCACCGCGTGTTCTCACGCGGCACACCGCGCGTGATTGCGCAGGACGCCACTGGCCCCGGCGTGCTGGCCTATCTGATGCGCCATGAAGGCCAGGCCGCGCTGGTCGCCTTCAACACCGCTTCGCATGCGGCGCTGCTCGAACCGGTCGATACCGGCTTGGCGCCGGGAACGGTGCTTCGCGGCGCGTTCGCGATCGAAGGCAGCGCGCCGGAACTGGTGGTCGATGGCGACGGGCGGGTGCATCTGCCGCTGGCCGCCCGCGCCGGATTCGTGTGGCTGGCCGGCAAGGAACGCCGGACGGTGGCTGTGCCGGCATCGACCGTGGCCTTCGACGACGGACTTCCCGGCGACGTGTCCGGCGATTTCGTCGTGCGCGGGAGCGCGCGCGGCGCGACGACCTTGAAGCTCGTGGTCGACGGCGACATCGACCGCGCCCGCGAAGTACGCGTCGACGCGAAAGGTCGCTGGAAGGCCAGCGTCGACACCTCGTCGATGACGGACGCCGCGGCGGCGCACCGCGTGGCTGCATGGGACCAGGGCGGCGATGTGGTCTCGGCCGCCCACACCTTCCGCGTCGCGCGCGAGTGGACGCTGCTGGCCGACGTAAAGGACCCGCAGGGGGACGACCACGGTCCCACCGGTCGCTACGTCTATCCGACCGGAGCGGAGTGGCGCGAGCACCGTCCCCTCGACCTGCGCCGCGTGCGCGTATACGGCGCCGGCGGCGCGATGAAGGTCGAGGTGACCGCGAATCGTCGCCTGGCCTCGTGGAATCCGCCCAACGGGTTCGACCACATCGCCTACACGCTGTTCGTCGGCCTGCCCGGGCGCGAGGAAGGCGCCACGGCGATGCCGCAGCAGAACGACGCATTGCCGGACGGCATGCGCTGGCAACTGCGGGCACGCGCCCACGGCTGGACCAATGCGCTGTTCGACAGCCGCGGCGCCAGCGCCTCGGCCGAAGGTTCGGCGATCACCCCGGCGGCCAGCATCACGCTCGGCCCGGGCGACGACACCGTCACGTTCACCTTCCCGGCCAGCGTGCTGGGGTCGAGGCGTTCGCTGTCCGGCGTGCGGCTCTACTTGAATACCTGGGACTACGACGGCGGCTACCGCAGCCTGACGCCGCAGCCCGGCGCCCACAGCATCGGCGGCGGCGAGGCCGGCAAGGATCCGCTGTGGATGGACGACAGCGGGGTGATCACGCTGCGGTGAGCCGGGCGTGCCGGCCCGCTCCAGCGCCAGCGCGCGTGAATGCGGGAACGACCCCGAAGCGATAGAGTGCCGCTATCCGGGCTCACCCCCTAGAGGCAAGGCCGTGGCAACCGTGTCGGCTTCGAGTCGCCTGCGCCTGTTGCTGCTGTCCGCCATGCTGGCGCTGCTGGCCGCATCGGGCTGCGCGCGCCTGCCACCCCGCGGCGAGTTGCCGCCGCAGCATGCCTTGCCGGTGGCGCACGATGCCGCGCTGGACCGCGCGTTTCTTCCGCGACTGGAGCAGCATCCGGGCGAGTCCGGGTTCCGGCTGGTCTCCGATGGCGTGGAGGCGTTCGCGCTGCGCGGGCTGTCGGCGCGTTACGCCGAGCGCAGCCTCGACGTGCAGTACTACATCTGGCACGACGACCTGACCGGCTGGATGCTGGCGCGCGAGCTGGTGCGCGCGGCCGATCGTGGCGTGCGCGTACGCCTGCTGCTGGACGACATGGACGCCCGCGCCCACAACTTCGCGCTGGCCGGACTGGATGCCCATCCGAACATCGAGGTTCGGCTGTTCAATCCTTTCGCCTCCCGGCGCGGCACGGCCAGCAAACTGGCCGAAGGGATGACCGCGTTCTCGCGCATCAACCACCGCATGCACAACAAGAGCTGGATCGCCGACAACCGCATCGCCATCACCGGCGGGCGCAACGTCGGCGACGAGTATTTCGCGGCCAGCGAACAGGTGAACTTCGTCGATACCGACTATGCCGTGCTCGGCCCGGCGGTCGCCCAGCTCAGCAATGCCTTCGACCGCTACTGGAACTCGACCGCGGTGTACCCGGTCGCGACGCTGAGCCCGGACCTGGTCACGCCGCAGACCCTGGAGAAGCTTCGCGCCGGCGATGCCGACCGCCAGCGCCAGGTCGCCGAATCCGCCTGGGCGCAGTCGCTGGCCGACAACACCGCAGTCAGGCGCATCCAGACCGGAGAGCTCGACGTGCACTGGACGCCGCGCTGGCAGGTGCTGGCCGACGATCCGCTCAAGGCCATGAAAGCGCCCGACCCGCAGGCGCGGTCGGAAGTGTTGCGCGGCTTCGGGCAGGCGATGCGGGATTCGACATCGACCATCACGCTGATCTCGCCGTACTTCGTTCCGGGCGACGCGGGCACCACATCGCTGGTAGACGCCGTGAAGGACGGGCGGCGCGTGCGGATCATCACCAACTCGCTCGCGGCCAACGACGTCGCCGCCGTGCATGGCGGTTATTCGAAGTATCGCGAACGCCTGGTCGACGGCGGCGTCAGCCTGTGGGAGCTCAAGCCGGCCTCGGGACCGGGCGCCGACAAGAGCCTGTTCGGCTCATCGGGTGCGAGCCTGCACACCAAGGCGGCGATCATGGATGCGCAGACGGTGTTCGTCGGCTCGTTCAATCTCGACCCGCGTTCGGTATCGCTGAACTGCGAGCAGGGCGTGCTGGCCACGCATCCGGCGCTGGCCGAGGAACTGGGCGTCATCTTCGAGCGCATGACTGACGGCGATCGCGCGTGGCGCGTGGACCGCGATGCGAAGGGCCGGCTGCAGTGGAGCGACGGCGAGCGAACCGAGCACTACGATCCGGACGCGAGCCTGACGCGCCGGATCACCGCCAGGCTGCTGCGCTGGCTGCCGCTGGACTCGCAGTTGTAGGCAGCGTGGTTGTAGGTAGCTTGGACCCGATCAGTCGGACGCGCTTGCGCGTGCGTCCGGTGCGCCGAGCAGGAACTGCAGCGGCACGTCGAGACGGTCGCGCCAGGCGCGCTCGTTGTGTTCGGCGCCCTCGAAGCTGCGGGTCATCCAGTTGCGCCCCTCGACATAGCCGCCCTTGATCATCAGCCGATCCATGCGCGCCTGGAACGGCGCATAGCTGGCATCCAGCGTGGCGGTGCCATGGTCGTAGTACAGCCGATGCGTCGCCGGATCGGGCAGGTGCCGGCCCAGCCAGTCGATCACCAGCCCGCCGCCGATGGGCCAGTGCGTCGACACCGCGCCGACGCCGCCGAATACCTGCGGATACTGCGCTGCCGCGTACAGCGAGATCAGCCCGCCCATGCTCGAGCCCATCACGAAGGTGTCGTCGCGGCCGGGCGCGGTGGTGTAGGTCGCGTCGATGAAGGGCTTGAGCTCTTCGACCAGGAAGCGCAAGTAGTCGTCGGACGAGATAGCTTCGACCGGGATCGGCGGTACGTCGCCGGCGCCGGCCGGCCACTGCTTGCCGATCGGCTGGCGCGGCATGTACTCCTGGAAGCGCAGCGGCGTGTTCCACACGCCGACGACGATCGCCTCGCGTGCCTTGCCCTGGGCGATCAGCCGGGTCATCGCGCCGTCCACGTCCCAATCGATGCCGGTGTAGGACAGCGCCGGGTCGAAC
>DATDBD010000245.1:0-6733 GCA_036525015.1 Lysobacter sp. | reverse complement strand
ACTTTCCGCACGCGCGCTGCGGCGGAAAAGCACGAACGCGAGGTGCAGTACTTCAAGCGGCAGGGTTGATGGATGAGCCTTCGCTATCGGGCGAGAAAGCGCAGCACGCCATCGACGTCGAAGGGCCAGTCCAGTTCCAGCCCCCGCGTTTCGTCGCGCAGCACCGGTACGCGGATGCCGTAGCGCGCCTCCAGCGCGTCGTCCTCGTCGACGAACACACTCTCGAACTCCGGCGAGCGTGCGCAGGCCAGCACCTCCAAGGCGAGGTCGCACAGATGGCAGTCATCGCGCTGGAACAGCGTCAGTTCGGGCATCAGCACGGGAGTGGCGTCGGACATGGCAATGCGCAGCAGTATGGCGGGCCAGGCCCATCGGGGCGCGTAGAATACCGGGATCGCCCCGCTTGCCATCCCTTGCGGGGCTCCAGGAGTACCGCGCGTGGCCGTCAGCAGTTTTGATTTGTTCAAGATCGGCATTGGGCCGAGTTCCTCCCACACCGTCGGCCCGATGCGTGCCGCCGCCCGCTTCGTCCAGCGCTGGCTGATCGAAGGCGGCCCCGGTGACGGCAGCGACCTCGCCCGCACCGCCCGCGTCCGCGCCGAAGTGTTCGGGTCGCTGGCGCTGACCGGACGCGGCCACGGCACCGACAAGGCGGTGCTTATGGGGCTGGAAGGGCATTGGCCCAACGAGATCGACCCGGACGTCATTCCCGCGGCGCTCGAACGCATCCGCAGCCAGAAGCGCATCCGCCTGTTCGACGAGCACGAGATCGGCTTCGACGAGAAGCACGACCTGATCATGAACAAGCGGCAGAAGCTGCCGTTCCACACCAACGGCATGCGCTTCACCGCCTTCGACGCGGATGGCGAGGTGATCGCCACGCGCGACTACTACTCCGTCGGCGGGGGCTTCGTGGTCAACCAGGACGAGGCGGCGGAAGACCGCATCGTCGCCGACACCACGGATCTCCCCTACCCGTTCCATTCCGGCGACGAACTGCTGGCGCAGTGCGAACGCTCGGGCCTCAGCATCGCCGAGCTGATGTACGCCAACGAGCAGGTCTGGCGCACACCGGAGCAGATCAACGCCGGCATCGATGAAATCTGGAACGCGATGCAGGCGTGCGTCGTGCGCGGCATCCGTGCGAAGGGCACGCTACCGGGCGGCCTGCACGTCGCACGCCGCGCGCCGGCGCTGCATAACGAACTGTCCTCCCGTCCGGAAGCGGCGATGCGCGACCCGCTGACCACGCTGGACTGGGTCAACCTGTACGCCCTCGCCGTCAACGAGGAGAACGCCGCCGGCGGTCGCGTCGTCACCGCGCCGACCAATGGCGCGGCCGGCATCATTCCGTCGGTGCTGCACTACTACGACCGGTTCATCCCGGGCGCCAACATCCAGGGCATTCGGACGTTCCTGTTGACCGCGGCTGCGGTGGGCATCCTGTACAAGGAGAACGCCTCGATCAGCGGCGCCGAAGTCGGCTGCCAGGGCGAGGTTGGCGTGGCCTGCTCGATGGCCGCGGCAGGACTGACCGCGGCGCTCGGTGCCACGCCTGGCCAGATCGAGAACGCCGCCGAGATCGGCATGGAACACAACCTCGGCCTGACCTGCGACCCGATCGGCGGACTGGTGCAGATCCCGTGCATCGAGCGCAACGCAATGGGTGCGGTGAAGGCGATCAATGCCAGCCGCATGGCCATGCGCGGCGACGGCAAGCACAAGGTCAGCCTCGACAAGGTCATCAAGACCATGCGCGACACCGGTCGCGACATGCAGGACAAGTACAAGGAAACCAGCCGCGGCGGCTTGGCGGTCAACGTCATCGAGTGCTGACGGCGTAAGCGCAGCCGCCGTCGGACGGCGGCGTGCGGGCATGTGTCCCGGGGTTTACGAACGAACAGGCTTGACCATGACTCCCCGCTTGAGTCGTCGCCAAGGTCATCCATCGCCAGTCCTGGCGGAAACACTGCGTCCGTCGCTACCACCTTTATTGATCGGGTTGTGTTCGCCCAAGGACAACAGGTGTTCGCGACAGCGATCTATCTAGCTCTGGCGGTGGTTGCTAACTTGTTGTAGTCGCAGCAGGTGTCCTGGATAACAATGGAAGTCAAGTCACTTTTGCTCGCCTGTGGGCTCGCTTGTGGACTGACGTGGTGGGATGCCCACGCCGAGGATCTCATCCAATACACCGACACCAGCCTGTCGGGCCTTGCCGGCGGCGGTTTCGAGGTCGATCCGACGCCGCAATACACCGTCACTCTCGAACAGGCCAGCGGCTGGTCGGTCGGCGACCTGTATTGGTTCGTCGACTCGCTGCACTACACCCGCGACGACAGTTATGGGCACCGCAGCAGTTGGTACGGCGAGTTCTCTCCGCGTCTCAGTCTGGGCAAGATCAGTGGACACGCGCTATCGGTGGGCCCCATCAAGGACATCCTGATCGCTACCACTTACGAGCACGGCCGCGATAGTGAAGTCACCGAGTCCGCTCTGATGGGTTTGGGCGCGGACCTCGACCTGCACGGGTTCACCTACTTTCAGGCCAACATCTATGCGCGCAAGGATTTGCACGCTGGCGACTGGGACACCTGGCAACTGACACTATCCGGCGCGCGCCCTTTCGCCATCGGCAATCAGCGCTTTGTGATCGACGGATTTCTGGATTACGTGGCTCCCGGTGGCCCGCACGCCTGGAACTTGCACGTGGTGCCCCAGATCAAGTGGGACCTGGGCCACGCACTGGGTCACGCCGATGGCAAGCTGTGGCTGGGAACTGAAATCGACCTTTGGCGCAACAAGTACGGCATTCGCGACAGCTCCGGATTTTCCACCAACCAAAACGCGGCCAGCCTGGTGCTACGCTGGCATTTGTGATGTGCCATCGGTGCGGCAAGCCGTGACAGTCCCCCGAAGGCGCACACTGCGTACAGACGCCAGGTAGCCTCACTAGCCGGAGCCTCGCCCATGCCTGCCCGCTTGAGTCGTCGCGACTTCCTCAAATGCAGTGTCGTGGCCGGTATCGGCGTCTACATCGCGGCACCGGGCAGCGCGGCGCTTGCAGCCCTGTTCGAGCGCGAACGGCAGCGGCCGCTGCCCTGGGATGCAGCCACCGGCCACATTCGATACCGCACCGATGCCACGGCCAAGGTCGCCGGCGAGAAGATCTTCAGCTACGACATGCGCGGTCGCGACCTGCCCGGCTGGCCGCGCGGGCAGGCGCACGCGATGCTGCTACGCGTCACACAGGCCGATCGCATTTATGTCGGCTTCGATCTCTCGCAGCTCGGTGACGCGCTCAAACCCGATCGCATCGTCACCGCCGCCGACCTGCAGCGCGACGGCGTGGCATTCCCTGCGTTCTATGGGCAGGACATGCTGCTGCCGGAAGGCAAAACGCCGGCCTACCTGGGCCAGGCCGTTGCACTGCTGGTGTGGCACGACTTCGCCCGCTTTCGCGCGGCCAAGACGGCACTGAAATTCCGTGACGACCTGATCCGTTGGGGCGCGCAGACCGGGTCCCTGGAACGCCCGCCATGGGCGAGCTTCCGTTACGTTCGCGTGGGCGGCGCGACGCCCTTCGATGACGACGCCTATTCGAGCCTGAAGGACACGCCACTGTTCCCGGCGGGCTATCGCAAGAATCTCCCGCAATGGCCGCAAGGCGACGCCACTGGCGCGATCGACGCGAAGGGGATGGCCCACGCCGAGGCGATGGCCTCCGCATTGGATACGCCCGGCGCCGACACACTCGTGCTGGAGCGAGAGTACTTTTCGCAATCCATCGACACGGCGGCCTTCGAACTGGACAACGGCAACGGATGGTTCGACGCCGCGAACGCCACGATGCACCTGGTCACGGCCACGCAGTCGCCGCAGGAAGTCGCCGAAGACGGCGCCCGCATGCTCGCCGCCAGCGGGCTGGGCGTGAAGCGACTGGTGCTGCACCCGTGCTACACCGTCGGCTATGGTTCGAAGGATCACAACGCGTTTCCGTTCTACGCGCTTATGGCGGGCCTGTACGGCGACGGCAGACCGGTGCGGTTGGCCAATGACCGCTACGAGCAGTTCCAGTCGAGCCTGAAGCGCCACAGCTTCCGCATCCGCTATCGCCTCGCGGTGGACCGCAGCAGCGGCAAGTTCGAAATCTTCCAGGGCACGATGCTGGGCGATGGTGGCGGGCGGCAGAATTTTTCGCCATCGGTGTGCCTGGTAGCCGCCACGGCGGCGCAGTCGATCTACTATTTTCCTCGTAGCGACCTGGCCAGCACCGTGGTCTCGTCGCGCGCGCTCGACGCGGGATCGGCGCGCGGCTACGGCACGCTGCAGAGCATGGGCGCGACCGAAATGCTGGTCGACGAGATCGCCGCCGAGCTCAAGCTGGATCCCATCGAGTTGCGCCAGCGCAACGTGTTCAAGTCGGGGATGAAGAATACGCAGGGCGCGATCCCGGGCGGCGCGCAGCGCGCCGACGAGGTACTGGCAAAATGCCGCGCACATCCGCTGTGGCAGCAGCGCGCACAGCGCAAGCGCGAGTATGAGGCCGCGCATCCTGGCAAGCGCTACGGCGTGGGTTTCGGCTGCGTGCAGAAGGATTTCGGCACCGGCGCGGAAGCGGCATTCGCCGAAGTGTCCCTGTCGCGCGAAGGTAAGGTGCTGCTGCGCCACATCGGCATCGACATGGGCACCGGCATGGCGACCAGCCAGTGCGCCTTGTGCGTGCCCTGGCTTGGCCGTCCGGCCGACGAAATCCGCACCGGCGAGACACAGTGGCCGGAATTGCCGATGTTCGCCACCGGCGATCCGTGGCTGATGCAGCAGGCCGAGCAGGACCGCAACATCGACAATCCACGCTGGACGCCCCACTACGTCAGCCCCAGCAGCGCCAGCAACTCGGCGTATTTCTTCGGACATGCGACACGCGAGGCCGCGCGCCTGTTGTTCACCCAGGGATTGTGGCCCGCGGCCTTGGCGATCTGGGGCCAGGGCTTCGGTGGCGGGCAGCTGTCACCGCTGTCGGTGCGGCGCGAACACGCGCGCTGGATCGCCGGCAAGCTCACCGCCGGCGGGCTGACACCCTTGCCGCTGGAGCAATTGGCGGCCAAGGCTTTCGAATTAGGCTTGGCGACCGGCGCGGTCGTGCACACCTTCAATCGCTGGCAGTGGGCCGAAGCGGAGTTTCCGCTCGCCGATGAAGACGCGCGGTTGCCGTTGGACGGCATCGCGTTGCGCTGGGGCGACGGACAGGCGCAAGACCAGGGCCGGGGCCAAGGCACTCCGACCGTCAATGGCTACCGCATGATCGAACGCACCCGGGCCCACTATCCAGACGCCCAGCGCAATAATGCGGGCGTGGTGTATTACAGCGCGATTGGCACGATCGCCGAGGTTGCGGTCGATACCGGCAGCGGCGAGATCGAACTGCTCAATCATCATTCGGTACTCGAATGCGGCAATCCGATCGTGCCCGAGCTCGTATCCGGCCAGTTGCAAGGTGGCCTGGCGATGGGCATCGGGCATGCGCTGCATGAATACCTGCCTCTGTACGAGGACGGACCCGGCAACGGCACCTGGAACTTCAACCGGTACACCCTGCCGCGGGCGGAGGACGTGGCAGTGTGGAAACAGACCGGCGAAGTACTGCCCGCGCTGTCGGACACCGATCCGCCCAAGGGCATGGCCGAGGTGGTGATGATCGCGGTGGTGCCCGCCATCGTGAACGCCATCGCGCACGCCATCGGCTTGCGGTTTCGCGAACTTCCGGTGACGGCGGAAAAGGTGCGCGCGGCGTTGGCCACCGGTCGCGCCGAGCCTGCGCCATCCACGGCAGACAAGGAGCAGCCTGCATGAGCACGACGCCTGCGCGTACCAAGCCGCTGACGTTGAACATCAACGGTCGCAGCCATGGGCCGGTGGACATACCGGAAGACATGATGCTGGTCGACGTGCTGCACGAATACCTGGGCCTGACCGGCACCCGCTTCGGTTGCGGCCAGGGCGTGTGCCGGGCCTGCACGGTGATCGTCGACGATGAGCAGGGTCCGCGCGAAGTGCGCAGTTGCATCACCGGCGCGCATTACTTCGACGGCAAGCGCATCCGCACCGTGGAAGGGCACGCCAAGCGCGACGCGAGCGACGCCATCACCGAGCTGTCGCCGGTCCAGCAGGCGTTCCTCGACCACTTCAGCTTCCAGTGCGGTTACTGCACGCCCGGCTTCGTCAACGCCGCCACCGTGCTGATCGAGCGGCTGAAGAAGACGCCTGTCGAGCAGCAGCAGGTGGAAGCGACCATCAGCGAAGCCCTCGAACCACACCTTTGCCGCTGCACCGGCTATGTCCGTTACTACCAGGCGGTGAAGGAGCTGGTACTCAAGACGCCAGGCCTGGTGCGTCACGACGAGGAGCACACGCCATGACCCGCACCGGTGGGAGGCGCATCCTCGCCTGGCT
This sequence comes from Lysobacter sp., assembly GCA_036525015.1. Taxonomy (GTDB): domain Bacteria; phylum Pseudomonadota; class Gammaproteobacteria; order Xanthomonadales; family Xanthomonadaceae; genus Lysobacter_J. Next base: position 283 of record DATDBD010000245.1, on the reverse strand, counting down.
GGTGATCATCGTGCTGTTGGCGATGCTGGCCACCTGGGTATCGCGCTGGTGGTCCAGTCGCGGTCCGGTGCACCGCGTCACGGCCACTCCGGAGCAGTTGGCCAAGGGACGCTACCTGGCGGATGCGGCCGACTGCACGGCCTGCCACACGGCAGACGGCGGCGCGCCCTTCGCCGGTGGCGTGCCGCTGCACACACCGTTCGGCACGATCCACGGCACCAACATCACCCCCGATCCGGACACCGGCATCGGCCGCTACACCGCCGACGATTTCTTCCACGCG
>DATDBD010000244.1:0-2966 GCA_036525015.1 Lysobacter sp. | reverse complement strand
CGGCCTGCGCTAAACTGACCCGCTCGGCCGGAACCGACCGGCCCCAAACGAACAAGCCTGAACGGGAACCACCCTAAGCATGTCCTGGCTCAAGAAACTGATGCCCTCCGGTATCCGTACCGAAACCGGAGCGGCCAAGCGCCGCAGCGTCCCCGAGGGTCTGTGGGAGAAGTGCGACCGTTGCGGCGCGGTGCTTTATCGCCCCGAACTCGAGGAAAACCTCGAGGTCTGCCCGAAGTGCAATTTCCACATGGCGATCCGCGCGCGCGTGCGCCTGACCGCGTTGTTCGACGCCAACAGCACCCACGAGATCGGGGCCGAACTGGGTCCGACGGACGTGCTGAAGTTCAAGGACCAGAAGCGCTACGCCGATCGCATCAAGGCCGCGCAGAAGTCCACCGGCGAGCGTGACGCGCTGATCGCGATGAAGGGCACGCTCAAGCAGCGTCCGCTGGTGGCCTGTGCGTTCGACTTCGCCTTCATGGGAGGCTCGATGGGCTCGGTCGTCGGTGAGCGCTTCGCCCGCGCCGCCGAAACCGCGGTCGAACTGGGTTGCCCGATGGTGTGCTTCACCGCCACCGGTGGCGCGCGCATGCAGGAAAGCCTGTTCTCGCTGATGCAGATGGCCAAGACCTCGGCCGCGCTGGGTCGCATGCGCGCCAAGGGGCTGCCGTTCGTTTCGGTGATGACGCATCCGACCACCGGCGGCGTGTCGGCTTCGTTCGCGATGCTGGGCGATCTCAACCTGGCCGAGCCGGAAGCACTGATCGGCTTCGCCGGTCCGCGCGTGATCGAGCAGACCGTGCGCGAGACGCTGCCGGAAGGCTTCCAGCGTTCGGAATTCCTGCTCGAGCACGGTGCGATCGACCAGATCTGCGACCGTCGCGAGATGCGTGACCGCCTTGCACACCTGCTGGCGCTGATGATGAACCAGCCGCAACCCGAGGACGACGCCGAGGTGACCGCTTGAGTCGCAAGTATTTCGGTACCGACGGTATCCGCGGCCGGGTGGGGGAAGGCCCGATCTCGGCAGATTTCGTACTTCGCCTCGGCAATGCCTACGGGCACGCGCTGCCGCGACGCGATTGGCGCAACCCGGTGGTGATCATCGGCAAGGACACGCGCATATCGAACTACATGTTCGAGGCCGCGCTCGAGGCCGGTCTGGTGGCCGCAGGCGTGGATGTGCAGTTGATGGGCCCGATGCCGACTCCGGCCGTCGCCCATCTCACGCATTCGATGCGCGCCGATGGCGGCATCGTGATTTCCGCGTCGCACAACCCGCATCACGACAACGGCATCAAGTTCTTCTCGGCCGAGGGCGAGAAGCTCGACGACGAGACCGAACTGGCGATCGAAGCCGCGCTGGAACAGCCGTTCTTCACTGTGTCGTCCGAAAAGCTCGGCAAGGCGATCCGCACCCGCGACGCACTGGGCCGCTACATCGAGGCCTGCAAGAGTTCGGTGCCGAAGGGCTTCGACCTGGGCGGCATGCGCATCGCGATGGACTGCGCCAACGGCGCGACTTACCAGCTCGGCCCGTTGGTGCTGCGCGAACTGGGCGCGCGCGTCGATGCGATCGGCATCGATCCCAACGGCGTCAATATCAACGATGGCGTCGGTTCGACCCATCCGGAAACCCTGGCAGCGCACGTGCGCGCCACCGAGTCCGACCTGGGCATCGCCTTCGACGGCGACGGCGACCGCGTGTTGTTCGTCGACAGCCAAGGCGTGGTCTGCGATGGCGACGACCTGCTGTACGTGCTCGCCACCGACTGGCAGCAAAGCGGTCGCCTGCAGGGGCCGGTGGTCGGCACGCTGATGACCAACTACGCGCTGGAGCAGGCGTTCCAGCAGCGCGGCATCGGCTTCATGCGCGCCAAGGTCGGCGACCGTTACGTTCACCAGCAGTTGATCGCCAACGACGGCATGCTCGGCGGTGAGGCCTCCGGGCACCTGCTCTGCCTGGACCGCGCCAGCACCGGCGATGGCATCGTCAGTGCGCTGCAGGTGCTGGAAGTGATCAAGCGTCGCGGTCTCTCGCTGCGCCAGGCACTGGAAGGTTTCCGCAAGGTGCCGCAGAAGACCGTCAACGTGCGCTTCGAAGGCGGTGCGCGGCCGGTCGAGGCGCCGGGCGTGCAGGCGGCGCTGGCCGACGCCCAGGCCGCAGTGGCCGGTCGTGGCCGCGCGTTCCTGCGTCCCTCGGGAACCGAGCCGGTCGTGCGCGTCACCGTCGAGGCCGACGATGCCTCCCTGATGCAGGCCACGCTGGATACGCTGGCTGCGGCGGTGCGTGCCGCGGTCTGAGCGGCACGCCTGCAGGTCGATGCCATGCGGGCTTGAGCCCGCCGCTTTCGACGATGGGGCGGGCCACGGCCCGTCGCTTTCGATGAGGCGGGCCAAGGCCCGCTCTACGGCAAATTCCGGAATGGATCCGTATCCCCCACCGCGCCGTTTACTCCAGCGCGGCGCGCTCGCTCAATGCTTCTGGAACCGCGTCAACATCTCCCATGAGCGCCTGACGGCGGCAGGATCGACCTGCGCATCCGGAATGGTGCGGTAGCGTCGATCCACCACGCGCGCCGTTCCCAGGTTGTCGAACAGGTAGATGCGATCACCGTCGCGGATGCCGCGCTGCGACCAGCTCTCCACCAGTAGCGGCCGCTTTGCGGGAGGCGTGTCGGACAGGTCGTCGCCGGTGCTGTAGTCGGCGATGTTGCCGTCGCAACCGAGCGCGTGGCGCATCAGCGTCGGCACCAGGTCCTCGTGCGAACTGACGCCGTCGTGCCGCTGCGGCGCCTTGCCCGGCCAGAACAGCACGAACGGCGTGCGCAACTGATAGTCAGAGAAGTTGCCGTTGTGGCCCCAGTAGTTCTGGCGCAGGTCGTTGAACTCCTCGCCGTGATCGCCGGTGACCAGCACGACCGTGTTGTCGGCCAGCGCGCTGTCCTTCAGCGTCGCCAGCA
>DATDBD010000243.1:0-6827 GCA_036525015.1 Lysobacter sp. | reverse complement strand
CACGAGCCGCCGCAGCACACCGAGCGCGGCGAGAAGACGCCGGCGCGTCCGCTGTCGGCCGCCGATGAAACCGTGGCGCCGACCGGGGAGGGCGCGTGATGGACACTGCCTTCGACATGGCGACCGTATTGCCGGTGGTGTGGTTCGGCGTGATCGGCTTCGGCGTGCTGATGTATGTGCTGCTCGACGGCTTCGTGCTCGGGCTGGGCATCCTCGCGCCGTTCGCCGAGGACGAGCACCAGCTCGACCACATGATGAACACCGCCGCGCCGATCTGGGACGGCAACGAAACCTGGCTGGTGCTGGGCGGCGCGGGATTGCTGGCGGCGTTCCCCAAGGCGTATGCGGTGGTGCTGTCGGCGCTGTACCTGCCGGTGCTGCTGATGCTGATCGCGCTGGTGTTCCGCGGCGTCGCGTTCGAATTCCGTTTCAAGGCACGGCGTGCCAAGCCGGCTTGGGGCGCGGCGTTCGCGCTGGGCTCGATGTTCGCCGCGTTCGCGCAGGGCGTGATCCTGGGCGCGCTGGTGGAAGGCATGCCGATGCAGGGCGGCAAGTATGTCGGAGGCGCGTTCTCCTGGTTCAGTCCGTTCTCGATGCTGACCGGTGTCGCGGTGCTGTTCGGCTACGCGCTGCTCGGTGCGACGTGGCTGGTGCTCAAGACCGATGGACGCATGCAGCAGGTCGCACGCGGATTGACGCGTCCTCTGGTGCTGGTGGTGGTCGCGTTCATGGGTCTGGTCAGCGCATGGCTGCCGTTCCTCGATTCGCGGATCATGGCGCGCTGGTTCGAAAGCGGAAATTTCTGGTGGCTGGCGCCGGTACCTGCGCTGGCATTGCTCAACGCGTTCGCGCTGTGGCGCGCGGCGATGCGGCAGGGCGGCGATGCGGCACCGTTCGTGCTGACCCTGTGCTTCTTCGCGCTGGGATTCGCCGGCCTGGTGCTGGGCATCTGGCCCAACATCGTGCCGCCGGCGATGAGCATCTGGGATGCGGCCTCGCCGCCTTCTTCGCAGGGGTTCCTGCTGGTCGGGCTGATCGTGCTGTTGCCGGCGATCCTGGGCTACACGTTCTGGTCGTATCGCGTGTTCAGGGGCAAGGTCGCCGCCGACGCCGGCTATCACTGACCCGCCCCTTTGAAGCCCGGACGGCTGGCTCGATCGGGTGACCTGGCGAGACCGGCCGCAGTGTGATCGCGGTCGCCTGCGCGGCTAGCAGGCGCGGGCGTTCCGCAGCCTGAACATCGATGTGCGCGCGCATCGTCGCGGCGGGTATGCTGTGCGCACTATCACGCTGTGCGCGTGGGAAGCCGCCCTCGCTCCGAACGATGCAAGCCTACGTCTACAAGAGCCTTCGCAAGGCCGACACCTACGTCTACCTCGCCACGCGCGACGATTTCGCGCGCCTGCCCGAACCTTTGCGCACGCAGTTGGGCGCGTTGCAGTTCGTGCTGGAAGTGGCGCTGACGCCCGAGCGCAAGCTCGCCCTGGAGGATATCGGCGTAGTGCGCGAGAACCTGTCCCAGCGCGGCTTCCACCTGCAATTCCCGCCGACCGTGGAAGATCCGATGAAGGAGGACTGGGGCACCGATGCCTGAGCCTAAGCCGCAGACCACAGGGTCCTCCCGATGGCGTTTGGCGGCGATGTTCGCCGTCGGCCTGGCCCTGACACTGGCCACTGCGGCCGGCCACGCGGTCGCCGCCATCCTCGGCACGCTGGCGCAACCGGTGGTGGCGTTGGCCGTGCGCGCGTGGCGCGACGGCGAGGAATCGTTGCCACGGGACTGGAAGCGCGATGGCCTGGCGCTGGCTGGACTGTGGGCGCTGGGCGTGGGTGCGTTCGCCGCGATGATCGCCTGGCCGTTGTCGTCGCTGCTCGACAGCGGTTCGCTGATGGCGGCGCTGGGCCTGAGCACGGTCGCCGGCCTGGTGCTGCTGGGGTTGTGGCGGGTGTGGCCGCTGTGGCTTGGCCTGGAACGCGAAGGTGCGCCGCTGCAGGAACACTGGCGTGCGCTGGGCGAACTGGAATTGAGCGCCTGGCGCGGCCTGGGCGTCGCCGCGGTCGTGCTGGCGCTGGCCGCGCTGGTGGTCTTGCTGGCTTGGCCGGGATTGATCGAAGGCGGCGCGCGCTGGCTCGTGGCCGGTGTGTTCGCGGTGGCCACGCCGCTGCTGCACGGATGGCTGCAGCAGACCGATCCGGCCGATCCGCTGCCGGGTTTCGAACCCGAAGCCGCCGACGATGTCGTCGACGACGTCCCGCTGTATGGCGAAGCACTCGAGCCGGCGCTGTACGCCGCCGCCCGCGCCGGTCGTGTCGAGCGCGCGCTGGAGCTGATCGATGCCGGCGCCGACCTGTCCGCGCCGCCTCCGGTCGAGGAGCGCGACCAGCGCAGCCTCGCGGTGCTTGCCGCGGTATTGCCGGACCTGCGTCTGCTGCGCGCGCTGATCGGCCACGGCATCGACCTCAATCATTCGTACGCCGGCATGACGCCGCTGCTGGCCGCCACCCGCGACAGCTGGCACGGCCGGCCCGATGCGGTGATGACGCTGCTCGCGAATGGCGCCGATCCGCGCGCCACCGATGGCGACGGCTACACGCCGATGCACCATGCCGCGCGCAGTTCCGATCCCGGCGTGGCGGCGCTGTTGCGCGACGCCGCGGCCGAGCTCGACCCGCTGGGACGCGACGGCCTGTCCCCGCTGGGCGTGGCCTGTGCCGCAGGCAATTGGCGCCTGGCCAAGTTCCTGCTAGAACGCGGTGCGCGCCCCGAGCCCGCCGGCGGCCAGCCGGCCCTGCTCGCCGCATCCGGCGGCGAGGACGATGATCTCGCCGGCGTGCAGTTGCTGCTCAAGCATCGGGCCAAGGTTGACGCGCGCGACGGCGAAGGCCGCAGTGCACTGCACATCGCCGCCTACGCCGGCCACATCGATATTGCCGCGGCGCTGCTCGCCGCCGGCGCCGACGCGGCCACGCTCGACAAGGCCGGTCGCAGTCCGCTGATGGAGGCGGCCCGTGGCGGGCGCCAGGCGATGTTCGAACGCCTGCTCGAGCACCTGCCGCGCGGCGGCGAGACGCAGGCTGCGATCATCGATCGCGACGGGCGCAACGCACTGATGCTGGCCTGCATGGCCGAGAGCACCACGCCCACGCTGGTGGAGCGCCTGCTCGACCTCGACCTCGATCCCGACTTGCGCGACCAGGACGGCAAGCGCGCCATCGATCGCGCCGCCGAGGCGGGACGCTGGTCGCTGGTGGCGGCGCTCGACCGTTCCTACCCTCTGCCGGCCAGCGTGAGCGACGCCGAAGGCGGCGATTCGGTGCTTCCCGACCGCGCCCCGGCGGCGCTGCTGCGCGAAGGCCTGCAGGAAGGGCGCGCCACCGAACTGGGCGGGCTGGCGCAACTGCTTACGCCCGCCGAACGCGGCGCGCTGTTGCACGACGAAGAGACACTGACTGCGCCGGACAGGATGTCGTGGCTGCTGGCGCAAGGCGCCGACGCCGAAGTTCGCGACGCGCACGGCGACACCGTGTTGTTCCATCTGCTCGACCGCGGCGCGGCGACGATGCCGTCGCTGCAGGTGCTGTTGCGCCGTGGCGTTTCGCCGGCGGGCGCGGGCGGACTGGCGCGGTTCCTTGCTGCCTGCGCGGCCGGCGAACAGGCTGGGCGCGGACTGGAGCAATGCGCGCTGGACCTGCTCGACCGCGGCGCCGATGCGTTTGCGCCATCCAAGGCCGGCGACCCGTCGCTGTCGCTGGCGGTGCGCCTGGGCTGGTCGCGATTGGTCGACAAGTTGCTGGCGACCGGTACTGACCTCAACCTGCGCGACAGCCATGGCATGAGCGCCTTGCACCTAGCCGCCGCGCTCGGCCGCGAAGGCATGCTCAAGCGCCTGGTTGCGCAGGGCGCTTCCCCCGACCTGCTGGCCGCCGACGGCCAGACTCCGCTCGGCGTGGCGCTGGCCTCAGGCCGACGCGACCTGGCCGACTGGCTCGACTGGCGCGGATGGCCGCTGCCCAAGCGCCCGCTGCAGGCGCAGGACGTGCCCGCCGCCGCGATCGTCGGCGATGCCGATGCGGTGCGGCGCCTGCTCGATCTGGGCATGCCGGTCGACGCACTCGACAACCAAGGTTGCACGGCATTGCTGCGCGCGGCCGGTGGTGGTCATCGCGCGGTGGTGGATCTGCTGCTGGCGCGAGGCGCGGACCCGCAACGCGCCGCCCATTCCGGCGCGACGCCGCTGTCGGCGGCGGTGAGCATGCGCCACATCGAAATCGTCGACCGCCTGATCGCAGCCGGCGCATCGCTTGAACAGCGCCTGCCGGGCGAACTGACCGTGCTGATGGTGGCCTGCGCGCTGGGACTGACCGATTTGGCCGCGCGCCTGCTTGCTGCCGGCGCCGACGTCCAGGCCTGCGATTCGCAGGGCCGCCAGGCACTGCACTGTGCGGCGATGTACGGCTTCACCGCGCGCGATCGCACGCGCCTGGTGGCGTTGCTGGATACGCTGCTGCTGGCCGGTGTCGATGCCGATGTTCCCGCTGCGGGTGCGACACCGTTGCTGCTGTTGTTGGGCGCACGCGCCGAGCCGGGCACCGCTGCCGACGAGGACGTGCTGATCGCCGGCCTGGAATTGCTGCTCGACCATGACGTCGCACTCGACGCACAGGATCCGCGCGGTTTCGCCCCGCTGCACCTGGCCTCGCTGCACGGCCTGCTGCGCGTGGTGCAGCGCCTGCTGCGCGCCGGTGCCGACCCCGACCAGCGCGACAGCCTCAACCGCACGCCGCGCGAGATCGCGGTGATGCGCGGTTTCGTCGATATCGCGGCCGAGTTCGCGTCGCCGGCGCCGGGCAACAACGTGTCGATGGCGCGTTTCCTGCGCGACCCGCGCTGAGAAAAACGTCAGGGCGGGCCCGAATGGGCTCGCCCGGTTCCGTCATTCCTCTTCGCCGCGCTCCGGCATCTGCGTCGCATCGGCGATTTCGCGGAGCAGGCCTTCGCCGTAGTCGGCCTTGAACAGCTCTTCCAGTTCGCGGCGCGCGTCCTTGGTCGACTGCAGCAGCGCATCCTCGTCGTCGCGGATCAGGTACTGCGCGCGCAGCAGGCGGCGGTCGTGGTCGCGGAAACGCTCGGCGTGGTCGCGCGCGACGTCCGGCGGTACGCCGAGTTCGACCAGCACCTCCTCGCCGAGCTTCAGGCTGGACAGGAAGGTTTCGCGCATCGGCCGCGCACCAAGATCCATCAGCTCCCAGGCATGGCGGCGGTCGCGTGCCCGCGCGAACACCCGGGCCTGCGGATACAGCTTGCGGATCGCGCGCACCGTGCGCAGGTTGTCGTCGACCTTGTCGATGGCGACCACGAACACCTTCACTTGCGCCGCACCGGCAGAACGCAGCAGGTCCGGGCGCGCCGGATCGCCGTAATAGACCGGGCTGCCGAAGCGGCGTACGAAGTCGACCTGGTCGGCGCTGTGCTCGATGCCGATGAAGGGCGTCTTGTGCGCCAGCAGCAGGCGCGCGACGATCTGCCCGAACCGCCCAAAACCGGCGATCAGCACCTGCGGCTGATGGTCGGGAATGGTGTCGAAGGCGCGCACCGGCTTCGCCTCCGGGGCGGCCGCGAGCAGGCGTTCCACGGCCATCACCAGCAACGGCGTCAATGCCATCGTCAGGCCGACCACCGCCACCAGCCGGTTGCGCATGTGGCTGTCGATCAGCCCGACGCGCAGCGCCTCCTGGAACACCACGAAACCGAATTCGCCGCCGAGCGCGAGCACTGCGCCCAAGCGCAGCGATTCGCGCCAGTCCAGTCCGCCCGGGCGCTGTCCGACGAGGAACAGGATGCCGAACTTGACGATGATCAGCGCCGCGACCAGGCCCGTGATCACCAGTGGCTCCGACAGCACGACCTTGAGGTCGATGCTCATGCCCACGGCCATGAAGAACAAGCCGAGCAGCAGGCCCTTGAACGGATCGATCTGCGCTTCGAGCTCGTGCCGGAACTCCGAATCGGCCAGCAGCACGCCGGCGATGAACGCACCCAGGCCCGCCGACAGTCCTGCCATCTGCATCAGCCACGCCGCGCCCAGCACGCTGAATAGTGCCGCGCCGGTGAACACCTCCGGCATCTGCGTGCGCGCCACCACACGGAACATCTGGCGCAACAGCAACCGGCCGCCGATCACGAGCATCGCGATCGCGCCGATCGCCAACGCCAACTCGTCCCAGCCCAGTCCGTGGTCGGCCGTGCGTGCCCTGCCCAGCAACGGGATCGCTGCCAGCAGCGGGATCGCCGCAAGGTCCTGGAACAGCAGGATCGCGAAGGCGAGTCGACCGTGCTCGGTGGTCAGCGCCTTGCGCTCTGACAGCAGTTGCAGGCCCACCGCCGTGGACGACAGGGCCAGGCTCAGCCCGACCGCCGCACCGGCTTTCCAGCCGTAGCCCGTCAGCATCGTCAGCACGCCGAGCGCGAGGCCGCACAACACCACCTGCGCGCCGCCGGCACCGAACACCGGCTTGCGCATCACCCTCAGTCGCGCCGGCGACAGCTCCAGGCCGATGACGAACAGCATCATCACCACGCCGATCTCGGATGCGGCCAGCACCGGCTCGGCATTGCGCACCACCTTCAGGCCATAGGGACCCAACGCGACGCCGGCAGTGAGATAGCCCAGCACCGCGCCCAGGCCGAAGCGCCGGAACACCGGCACCGCGATCACCGCGGCCAGCAGGAATACCAGTGCCAGTTCGAGTCCGCCGCCGTGCATGCCTGCCTCCGTGGTCCGATTATGCGTCCTGCCCGTGAAGGCTTGCCCGCGTCACGATCGCCT
>DATDBD010000242.1:0-4169 GCA_036525015.1 Lysobacter sp. | reverse complement strand
TCGGCGGCAGCGCCGAAGCGATGGCCGATGGCGCGTCGTCGTTCGGCAACATGGCCTCCGCCGGTGGCATCAACGCCGTCGCGGTCGGCTACGCCAGCCAGGCGCAGGCGGACTCCGCCAGCGCGTTCGGCGACGGCAGCCAGGCGCTGAACCTGTACTCATCGGCATTCGGCGCATACGCCTATGCCGGCGGCGACTACGCCACCGCGATGGGCACCAACGCCTTCGCGCTGGGACTGAACAGCTCGGCGCTCGGCTACAACAGCGCGGCCCTGGAAGACGACAGCGTCGCGATCGGTGCCTTCTCCGTGGCCGATCGCGCCAACACCGTCTCCGTCGGCGCGATCGGCAGCGAACGTCAGATTACCCACGTCGCCGCCGGCAGCGAAGACACCGATGCGGTCAACGTGGGCCAGCTCCACAATGCGCTGGTCGCGGTCGGCGCGAGCAGTGTGGCGCAGTTCGATACGGTCGCCGCTGCCCTCGGCGGTGGCGCGAGGATCGGCGTCGACGGCCTGTTGACGATGCCGGGCTACACCTTCCAGGGCGCCAACTACGGCAATGTCGGCGCGGCGTTCGATGCGCTGGACAGCGCGTTCGGAAACCTGAGCACCCGCCTCGTGCAACTGGAACAGACGCCGGGCCTGGGCATGCCGGTCGGCACCGGCAACGGTCTGGCCGTCGGCGACAGCAGCCATGCGCAGGACGTCAGCGACACCGCTTACGGTCACGGCGCCACCGTCGCGGCCGATGGCAGCACCGCGGTGGGCAGCAACGCCACGATCAGTGTCGAAGCGACCAATGCCGTCGCAGTCGGCGCCGACAGCAGCGTGACGGCCGCGTCGGGTACGGCACTGGGCCAGGGCGCGTCGGTCAGCGCAGACAACGCGGTCGCGATCGGCCGCGGCTCGGTGGCCGACCAGGCCAATACCGTGTCGATGGGCAGCGCTGGCAGCGAGCGTCGCGTGGTCAACGTCGCGGCGGGCACTGCGGCAACCGATGCCGCCAACGTGCAGCAGATGCAGGCCGGTGATGCCCAGGCAGTGGCTACCGCCAATGCCTACACCGACACCACCGCCACGCAGACGCTGACCCGCGCCAACAGCTACACCGACAGCAAGTTGCAGTCGTTGGATGACCAGTTCACCAACCTCAGCAACGACATCGGCATGCGCCTGGGCGAGCAGGACGAGCGCATCGACCGCGAAGGCGCGATGAACGCGGCGATGATGAACATGGCGATCAACGCGGCCAACAGCCGCAGCGAGCATGGTCGCATCGGTGTCGGTGCCGGCTGGCAGAACGGTGAAACCGCGCTGTCGGTGGGCTACTCGAAGCAGATCGGCGAGCGCGCCTCGTTCTCGGTCGGCGGCGCCTTCAGCAGCGACGACAGCTCCGCCGGCGTCGGCTTCGGCATCGACCTCTAACCCTCACGCGGCAAACGCGGCGCCCGCCCGGGCGCCGCGACATCTCTTCGCGACATCACCAGGAATCCAACATGATCCTTCGTCGTACCGCTCTAAGCCTTCTTCTCGCCAGCGCCTGCGCGCCGGCGTTCGCCGCCAACGCGCAGATCGATCTGTCCTCCATCAACGACGCCACGATCTCGCCGCGCTTCATCGTCAAGTACAAGAACGGCAGCGCCGAGCAGATTCAGCCGGCCGCGCGTCAGCGCTCGCTCGACGCCGCCGCCGATCGAGCCCGTCCGCAGATGGGTGCGAAGATCGCCGCGCTGAACGGTGCCGCGGCGCTGCGCGTGAGCACACTGCGCGCGACCGCGAACGGCAAGCACGTCATCAAGGCATCGCAGCGTCTGAGCCGCAGCGATGCCGAAGCGCTCATGCGCGCGATCGGCGCGGATCCGAACGTCGAGTCCGTCGCGGTCGATGCCATCATGCGTCCGGCCGCGCTGCCGAATGACCCGCTGCTGGTGGACGGCCACCAGTGGCATTACGGCGCCGGCAATGGCGGCGCCCGCGTCACCTCGGCGTGGGGCGCTGGCGCCACGGGTGCGGGCGTGGTGGTGGCGGTGATCGATACCGGCGCGACCCATCACCCGGACCTGGAGCCCAACCTGCTGCAGGGCTATGACTTCATCTCCGATGCATACCTCTCCGGCCGAGCCACCGACGAGCGCGTGCCGGGCGGCTGGGACCTGGGTGACGGTGCCCCGGCGGGCTATTGCGACACGGGTTCGCCGGCCAGCAACAGCAGCTGGCACGGCACGCACGTCTCCGGCACGATCGCCGAGGTGACCAACAACGGCGTCGGCGGCGCCGGCGTCGCCTACGACGCGCGGGTCGTGCCGCTGCGCGCGCTGGGCAAGTGCGGTGGTTACACCTCCGACATCAACGACGCCATCATCTGGGCTGCGGGCGGCACCGTCCCCGGCATGCCCGCAAACCCGTACCCGGCCGAAGTCATCAACATGAGCCTGGGTGGCAATCATGTCTGCGAAGCCGATACGCAGTCGGCCATCAACACGGCGGTGTCGCTGGGCGCGACCGTGGTGGTTGCCGCCGGCAACGACAACTCCGACGTGACGGGCCATTCGCCGGCCAGTTGCGCGAACGTCGTGACCGTCGGCGCCAGCGGCTATGGTGGTCAGCGCGCTGGCTACTCCAATTACGGCGCCGGAGTCGATCTGTCCGCGCCGGGCGGTGCCGGTGTGGAAGGCAACCCCAACGGCTACATCTGGTCGACGCTCAACAACGGCACCACCGCTCCTGGCACTGCGATCTATGCCGGCTACACGGGCACTTCGATGGCGACGCCGCATGTTGCCGGCGTGGTCGCGCTGATGCAGAGCGTGGCGACGCAACCGCTGACGCCGGCGGTCGTCGAGGGCCTGTTGAAGGCATCGTCACGTCCGTTCGTGGTGAAGCCGTCGGTGGCGGAAGGCGCCGGCATCCTCGACGCCGCAGCAGCCGTCGATCGCGCCAAGACCTTTGGTCAGCCGCCGGTGGGAAGTCCGCTGGTCAACGCAGTCGCCGAGTCGATGCCGCCGCTGGCTGCGGGTCAGAGCGTGATGTACGTGGTCGATGTGCCGGCCGGCGCCACTCGCGTGGAATTCACCACCTACAGCGGTCGCGGCACGCTGAGCGCGTACGTGAATTACGAGGCCGAGCCGATGCCCAGCGCCAACATCGGTGCGTCGGTGCGCCCGGGTACGAACCAGATCATCACCATCAACGCGCCTGCAACCGGCCACTACTACTTCAAGGTGACCGCATCCGCCGCCGCGGCGGGCGTGCTGGTTCGCGCCAAGGTGCTTTGACCGCAGCGCAGTATCGACCGGGGCGGATATCCGCCCCGGTCGCATCATGATGGAGACGTGTCATCGTCGTTTTGTCGTTTCGTTGTCTGGTGTTGGCAATGTCGCTATCGCTCGCTGCTTGCCAGCCCAAACAAGAGCACGCATCCGACCGCGGGTCGACGCGGATGCCCCGTTCAATGGCCCATCCTGGCAGCCCGATGTCGTCTGCCGGCCCGCAGTTCGAACCGCCGCCCCCTCTCGATATCGGTCCGACCAAGACCGCCACCCCCATCGTGCTGCAGGTCGGACAAGCGCTGCGTGTCCACCTTCCCGCCAGTCCGGCCAGCGGCCTGGGGTGGGAGCTGCAACACGAGCCGCCCCCGTTGTTGAGCATCGAAGCCGACCCGGGCGGCGATCCGCTTAAGCTGACCCGGCCGGGCGCCAACTCCCGGTTCATGTCCTGGCGATTCCGTGCCCAACGCGCCGGCCGGACCCTGCTGGAGTTCCGCTACGGGCAGATCTGGGACACGGATGCAAAAACCGGGCGGACCGAGACATTCGAGATCGAAATCCGTTGATCTCTTCTGCGGTATGAAGCACATCGCTTAGCATTCGGAGGAGCTGCCGGACCGTCCGGTTGTCGAAGAGGGACAGATCGGCCTCATGCGCCTTCCGAAGTACCGGTTCGGCCCGTTCGAACTCGATGCGGCCTCACGCGAGCTTTCGCGCGACGGCGAGCGCGTGGCGTTGCCGCCGAAGTCCTTCGAGTGCCTGGCCTACCTGATCGCCCACCGCGACCGCGCCGTCGGGCGCGATGAACTGATCGCCGCGGTCTGGGGCCGTGTCGAAGTCAGCGATGCAGTGGTGGCGCAGACGCTGCTGCGTGCACGCAAGGCGCTCGACGATACGGGCA
>DATDBD010000241.1:0-3170 GCA_036525015.1 Lysobacter sp. | reverse complement strand
GATCAGCCCGCGGGAGCCGCCTTCGCCGCATGCCGCGAGATGAAGTCGCGCACCTGCGGATAGACCTGCGTGCGCCAGCGGCGGCCGCTGAAGATGCCGTAGTGGCCGGCACCCGCCACGGTGAGGTGCTCGCGCTCGGATTCGGCGATGCCGCTGCACAGCTTGTGCGCGGCGCGGGTCTGGCCCTGTCCGGAGATGTCGTCGAGTTCGCCTTCGATCGTCAGCAGTGCGGTGCCGCGAATCCGCGAGGGATCCACGCGCTGGCCGCGCACATCCCACAGGCCGCGCGGCAGCAGGTGCTCCTGGAAGACGACACGCACGGTCTCCAGGTAGTACTCGGCCGGCATGTCCAGCACCGCGTTGTACTCGTCGTAGAAGCGACGGTGCGCCTGGGCGTCCTCGAGGTCGCCTTTGACCAGGTCCTGGTAGAAGTCCCAGTGCGACTCGAAATGGCGCTCGGGGTTCATCGCGACGAAACCGCCGTGCTGCAGGAAGCCCGGGTACACACGCCGCCCGTGACCGGGGTAGTTGGTGGGGACGGGGTGAATCAGGTTGCTCTCGAACCACCACAACGGCTTGTTCGTGGCCAGGTCGTTGACCTGCGTGGGATTCTCGCGCGTGTCGATCGGCCCGCCCATCATCACCAGCGATCGCGGCGTCACTTCGCCGTTCGATGCCATCAGCGACACCGCAGCCAGCACCGGCACGGTCGGCTGGCACACGCTGATCACATGCAGTGACTCGGCACCGATCAGGCGGATGAACTCCTGCACGTAGGCGACGTAGTCCTCCAGCGAGAACTCGCCTTCGCTGGTCGGCACCATGCGCGCGTCGATCCAGTCGGTGATGTAGACCTTGTGGTCGCGCAGCAGAGTGCGCACGGTGTCGCGCAGCAGCGTGGAGTGGTGGCCCGACAGCGGCGCGACGACCAGCACCGGCGGGTCGTCCTTGAGCTCCTTCAGATTGCCGGCGTCGTCGGTATAGCGCTTGAAGCGCAGCAGCCGGCAGAACGGTTTGCGCAGCATCTCGCGCTCGACCACCGGGCAGGCGACGCCATCGATGTCGACGGAGTGGATGCCGAACTCGGGTTTCTCGTAGTCCTTGCCGATGCGGTAGACCAGCTCGTAGCCAGCGGCCATGCGGGTGGCGCCCGGCAGGCCCGACAGCCAGCTGCCCTGCGCGGAGAACATGCGGGCGCCGGCCTCGGCCCAATAGGTCATCGGGGCCATCCAGGCCCGCCCGAATTCATGCATCTGGTAGAGCATTGGTCAGATTCCATGATCGACCCGATTCGGGCCGTTGTTGCGCCGCAGCATAGCCGATCCGACCCGAGCCGGGGTTAACGACAAAGGGCAAGGAGCCGTATGACTCAGGCCGGGCGCTCCAGCGCGGCGGTGTCGTCGCTCAGGGCAGGGGAGAGCCACAAATGTGACCCCAGCGGCGTCAGCCCCAGTGCTTCCAGCCGCTGCCGGTAGAACTTCGCCGGACGGCGCTTGAAGCCGTGGGTGTCGCCGTCGATGCCGTCCTCACGGGTGAAGGTTTCCAGGAAGGCAACCCCATGGCACAGCTCCGCCAGTGCCGGCAGGCCGCGGTCGAGTTCGCGCGTGTCCAGGTAGTGCAAGACGTCGCTGCAGACGAGCAGGTCGACCGGTGCGCAGGGGCGCAGGTGCTCGAAGTCGCCGAAGCGGGCGTAGTGGAGATTGCGTCGTGGGCCGAAACGCTCGATCGCGTACTGGCTGCTGTCAAAACCGAGGTAGCTGATCTTGGGCCGCAGCTTCAGCAGTGGCGCGCGCCATACGCCCTCGCCGCAACCGATGTCCAGGACGGTGCGGATCGGTCGCTCCAGGTGGTACTCGGCGGTGGCCACGGCCATCGCGACCTTGCGCGCGAGGCGTGCGGTTCCTCCGATCGCCTGGTCCTTGAGTGCCGGATCGCGATACCAGCGTTCGAAGTAGGCCTGGTCGTATTGCTTGGTCATGGGGGCGATCTGGGTAGGCCGTCTGATGTGGGTGGGGCGTCTATTGCGTCATCCAGGCGCAGTACTTCCGACGCAGGATGACGCGCCACGGTGGTGAGGCCGGGCTGCAGCCTGCGTGCGATGTCATGCCATGCTATCGCGCCCTTCCACGACACTGAACGATCAAGGACCCGAGATGACCGCTTATTACTGGATCAAGACCGCTCACGTCGTGTTCGTCATGGCGTGGATGGGCGGCGTGTTCTACCTGCCGCGGATCCTGGTCAATCTGGCCGAAGCCGGCGATGAACCGACAGTGCGTGCGCGACTGGTGCTGATGGGACGGCGGCTGTACCGCTTCGGGCACATGATGTTCGGCTTCGCCTTCCTGTTCGGGCTGGTGCTGTGGCTGGGTTACCGGGTGTTGGGAAACTTCCCCACGATGGTGGCGCCGGGCAGCGGCTGGCTGCACGCGAAGCTGGCGCTGGTCGCGCTGATGCTGGCGCACTTCATCGTCAGCGGTCGTTGGCTGAAGGGCGTGGAGGCGGGGCGCAAGCTGCCGTCGTCGAAGGCCCTGCGCTGGTTCAACGAACTGCCAGTGCTGCTGCTGGTGCTGGTGGTGTTCCTGGTGCTGGCCAAGCCGTTCTGACGAAAGAAAGACTTGCCGGATCGTCTCGCGCCGGACGCTCTCAGAGGGGCGTTAGATTGGTCGCTGTTCGCCGTGACTGGGCGTTTTTGTCAACGTTCGCCCCGAGCGTAGGCGTGGCGCCGAAGTCGAAGGCGTGAACGGGTCGCGATCTCCCCGCTCATCCTTCGACTCCGCTTCGCTACGCTCAGGACGAACGGTGAAAGATCCCGGGGTTTTCGGCCCCGGTGTTTCGAACCCGGTATTTCGGCCGGGGTGTTCGGCCCGGGTGTTTTCAACTCAACGACGTGCCTGCGACCTGAACTTCGCCGGGTCCGGCAGCATCACGGGAACGCCCTGCGCATCACAGTCGCCCGCCTCGCATAGCGCGCCGCGCAGCTTCGGCATCGCCTGCAGCAGGAAGTGGAAGATCGTGTTCTGTTCGACGCTGCCGCGCACGGCATCGCTGCCCGGGCCACTTGCCCAGATGCCGACGTCGTCGCCGCCATGCGTTTCGTCGGCAAAAGGCACCAGGGCCTCCTGCAGGTAGTCCGGGTCCTGCGTATCGACATGGGTCAGGTCAGGGCG
>DATDBD010000240.1:0-2202 GCA_036525015.1 Lysobacter sp. | reverse complement strand
CCTTACCTGACCCGGATCTCGACGCCTTCGGCGTGGACCACCTGTCCCGCGTGGATCTTGCAGGTCTTGCGCAGTTCGACGACGCCATCGACCTTGACCGCGCCGCTGGCGACGATCGCCTTGCCGGCGCCGCCGCTGTCGCACAGCCCGACCAGCTTCAGCAGTTGGTTGAGCTCGACATACTCACGGTCCAGTTCGAAGTCGATCGTTTGCATGGGGACGAGCGAGTGCAGGGCGGGGCGACAGGGTCTCAGGCACGTGGTTGCCTTGCAACCGGACTCAACTCGCGTTGTCAGCGACTGCCCCGGTCGCGCATAGCGCCCGCTTGCGCTCCGGCGTGAGTTGCTTGATGGCGTACTCGGCACGCAATGCGGCGGAGCGGTCGGCGTATTCGAAACGTGCCAGCAACCGCGCTGGCGGATGCGAGCGGGTATAGCGGGCGCCCTTGCCGGCAACGTGCTGCGCATAGCGCCGCTCCACGTCGGTGGCGATGCCGGTGTAGAGGCTGCCATCGCGGCATTCCAGCAGATAGACGTACCAGGCGGTCATGGATGAATCGTGCCTGTCCAGCGGTGGGCCGGTCCAGTCTCACCGCCGCGCGAGGCCATGCGGAACTGAGGCCCAGTTCGCACATTGCGTTCGACCATACGTGTACGCATGTGGTCGCCGTGCCCCCACAATGCACTTGTCCCCCCAGTGATGCGCCCTTGAATACGACTGCCGATACAAAATCCGCCACCCATCTTCGTCAACTGTGCGCGCGTTTCGCCAAGCCGCACCTGGGCCGCGCGGTCTGGCAGTTGATCAATACGCTGGTTCCCTTCATCGCCACCTGGGCGCTGATGGCGTGGAGCGTCATCGGGCAGTGGGGCTACGGCTGGACGCTGCTGCTGGCATTGCCGGCGGCGGGCCTGTACGTACGGCTGTTCATCATCCAGCACGATTGCGGACACGGTTCGTTCTTCGCCAGCGCGCGCGCCAACAATCTGGTGGGACGCTGCCTCGGACTGGTCACGCTGTTCCCTTACGGCTACTGGAAGAAGACCCACGCGGTGCATCACGGCACCTCGGGCAATCTCGACCGGCGCGAAATGGGCGATATCGAGACCTTGACCGTCAGCGAGTACCGGGCACGTTCGTGGCTCGGCCGCCTGTTCTACCGCTTCTACCGCAGCACGCCGGTGCTTCTGGCCGTCGGCCCGACGTATCAGTTCGTCATCAAGCACCGTTTCCCGTTCGACCTGCCGTTCTCATGGAAGAAGGAATGGGCGAGCGTGTGGCTCAACAACCTGGCATTGGCGGCCGCGTTCCTTGCGCTGGGTTTTGCCATCGGCTGGCATACCACGCTGCTGGTGCACCTGCCGATCGTGTTGATCGCCGGTGCCGCCGGGGTCTGGCTGTTCTACGTCCAGCACACCTTCGAGGACGCCTACTGGGCGCGCAAGGACGAGTGGGACTCAAGCCAGTCCGCGGTCGCGGGCAGTTCGTTCTACGACCTGCCGCGCGTGCTGCACTGGTTCACCGGCAACATCGGCTACCACCACATCCATCACCTGGCCAGCCGTGTTCCGAACTACCGGTTGCGCGAGGCCTTCGAGTCGAGCCCGCTGCTGCAGGCCGCGCCGCGCTTGACGTTGTGGACCAGCTTGAAGAGTGCGCGATTGAAACTGTGGTGCGAAGAAACCAAGCGCATGGTCGCGTTTAAACACGCGCGGGCCTGATAGCCCCATCGCCGGAAGAAAAAAGCGGGCCCAGGCCCGCTTTTTTTATGCTGCTGGTTTCGTAGTGCTGTGCAAGCGCAGGTCGCGGTAGGTCACGAGTCGTGGCGTTGCGGCCGCTGCGGCGCACATGCGTGCGCCGCGTCCGGGGCAAAGCCGACAGCTACCGGTTGATGATCGGCGGATCGCAAACGATCGTGCAATTGCCGTTGCCGGTGTCGGTCACGATGACGCAGTATTCGGCGCTCTCGACGTGGCTGTTGGCGTCGATGATCGTGGCGGCTCGATTGCCGTTGCCGCTCCAGCTGAGCTGGTTATTGGTGTCGTTGAAGAAGTTGTGGCCGCTGATCTGGTAACGCTGGTCGGCGATCAGCTGCAGCGGTGCCGTATCGCGGCCCTGGCCCGTGGTCTGTTCCAGACCGCCGACGCCATCGTCGCCACCGGTGTAGCAGTAGCCGTAGGTCTGGCCGTTGGAGGCGGCGAC
>DATDBD010000239.1:0-2338 GCA_036525015.1 Lysobacter sp. | reverse complement strand
AACAAGCCGGCACAGGTGACCGCTGGCATCCGGGGTCTCGATGCGAAGTCGGTCTCCGGCCGGGTCTTGACCGCGCCGTCGATCACCGCGCACAACAGCTTTGAGAGGCCGCATGAGGTCAAGCCGGTGGCGTTCACCGGGGCGAAGCTGGACGAAGGCACCTTGCAGGTCCAGCTTCCGCCAAAGTCGGTGGTGATGCTGCAATTGAATTGATACAGGAGGGTGCCGCAAGGCGCCCTTCGCTTCATGCCCTAGTCTTTGGTGGATGCCTCCGTATCAACCGGGGCTGCGATGAGCGGCAAACGGAGCGCTGGCGACGGTGGAAGGCCGCTGCGAGCATGCGTTGCCGAATGTCCGCTTCTGGCCGATGGCGGTCACTGGTAGGGGACGGCGTTGGCCGGGCAGGGAGCGGCCGTTCCGACCCATAGCGGTCGTTCGCATCGGCCAGCTGACGCCGTATTCACCCGCTAACGCGGAACCTAACAGAAAGGGGCGGCTATCCGCCCCTTTTCATTCGACCTACTGTCCTCGGATATCAGGCAATGCGACGACTACTGAGGGAACCTCTGCTGCACTTCCTGTTCCTGGGCGCGCTGCTGTTCGTGCTGTACGGCTGGCTCGACCGCGACGCGTTGCGGGCTCCCGACGAAGTGGTCGTCGACCAGGCGCGGGTGGAGGCCCTGGTCATCCGGTTCGAGCGGGTGTGGCAGCGGCCGCCGAGCCGGGACGAACTGCGCGGGCTGGTCGACAACTGGATACGCGAAGAGATCATCTACCGCGAGGGCCTCAGCGAAGGCATGGACCGCGACGACGAGATCGTGCGCCGACGTGTGGTGCAGAAGATGTCGTCCCTTGCCGAGGGCATGGCCGCGGACGTTCCCAGCGAGGCGGACCTGCAGCGTTGGTTGCGCGAGCACCCTGACGACTATCGCGTGGCGCCCAGCTACACGCTGCGCCAGGTCTACTTCGATACGCGGCGGCACGGTGACGACGACCTGGCTTCCGTCATCAAGGCGGCCGTCGCGGTGCTCGAGCGCAATCCACAGGCGAGCGTGGGGGACGCGAGCCTGCTGCCGGTGACATTGTCCGACGCGGATGCCGACGAAGTAGCGCGGATCTTCGGCCGGGATTTCGCGGACGCTCTCGTGCACTTGCCCGACGGACGCTGGACGGGGCCGGTGGCTTCCGGCTTCGGCGTCCACCTGGTCCGCATCGAGGCGCGCACTCCCGGCCGGATACCGCAGCTCGCCGAGGTGCGCCCGGCGGTCGAACGCGACCTGCTCCATGCACGTTCGCTGCAGGCGAGCGAGGCCTACTACCAGGCTTTGCGCAGGCGCTACACAGTGAAAATGGAAGTGGATCTGGAGCGCGTCGGTGGAGGCTCGTCCACGCGACGCGCGGCCGGCGCTTCGGCGGTGGCGGGGCAATGATGGCGAAGATGCGAACCGCCCGCGTAGTGCGCTGGTGGTGGATCCTGCTGCTGTGGGCGCTTGCCGGCGTGGTCCAGGCCGACGTGTTCCGCCCGGCCTACCTGGAGCTGCGCGAAGCCGGCGGAGACGACTACGACGTGTTGTGGAAAGTGCCGGCGCAGAGCGAAACCATGCGTCTTTCGTTGCAGGTGCGGTTCCCCGATGGCACGCAGGTGCTGGGCGAGCCACGCAGCGCGTTCGCCGGCAACGCGGTCGTCGAGCGTTGGAAGATCCATCGTGTCGGCGGACTGGTCGGCCAGACCATCCGCATCGAGGGCAAGGCCGTCGGCGTGACCGACGTGATCGCGCGGGTTGAACGCGCCGATGGCACCAGCCAGGTCGAGCGGTTGCCTGCCGACCGTCCGGTGTTCACCGTCGAGGCTCCCACCGGCACCGGGGAGATCGCCTGGTCCTATCTGCGGCTCGGCATCGAGCACATCCTCGGCGGCTTCGACCACCTGCTGTTCGTGTTGGCGCTGCTACTGATCGTGCGCGGCGGCAGGCGCATCGTCGCCACGGTCACCGCGTTCACGGTCGCCCACAGCATGACCCTCGTCGCGGCAACGCTGGGCTGGGTGCACGTCCCCGGCCCGCCGGTGGAGGCGATCATCGCGCTGAGCATCGTGTTCGTCGCCGCCGAAGTGGTGCACGGACTGCGCGGCAAGCCGGGACTGACCGCACGGGCGCCGTGGGTGGTGGCCTTCAGCTTCGGCCTGCTGCACGGGTTCGGTTTCGCCGGAGCATTGGCGGAAGTCGGGCTTCCGCAGAAGGCCATACCGGTGGCGCTGTTGATGTTCAACGTCGGTGTCGAGATCGGGCAACTGCTGTTCGTCAGTGCGGTGTTGCTGCTGATCGCGCTGGCGCGACGG
>DATDBD010000238.1:0-8671 GCA_036525015.1 Lysobacter sp. | reverse complement strand
CGCGACAAGACCAAGCCTGCCAAGCGACCCGATTCCTCCTTCCTGCAATGGCTGGCGGCAGCGATCGCCGCGATCGGCGAGTACGGATTGTGGCTGCTGTTCGGTGCGCTGGCACTGGCGCTGCTGCTGACCTCGCCGCGGTGGATGCGCTGGTTGCGCGAAGGCGTGCAGCGCGATGACCGGCAACCCGACGAGATACGCACTTCGCCCGTGGCGGAGCCCGATGCCCTACCCGATGACCTGCCCTCGGCGATACGCCGCCTGTGGCACGCCGGCCGCGAGCGCGATGCGCTGGCGCTGATGTACCGCGGCAGCGTCGAGGCCATGGCCGCGCGTGCGCAGCTGGTGCTGGTGCCGGGCGCGACCGAAGCCGAATGCCTGCGCGCGTCGCGCAAGCTGCCGCTCGCCGACGACCGCGAGGCCTTCGCGCAGGCCGTGCGCACGTGGCAGTACGCGGCCTATGCGCATGGCCTGCCGACGACGACGGACTTCGAGTCGCTGCTGGACACGCTTGCGCAGCGCTTTGCCTGGTCGAGCCGCGTTGTGGCCCCTGCATCGACCGGAGGCGCGTCGTGAAGCTGCCTGCCGTCAACATGCCTGCTTTCAACATGCCTGCCTTCAACCCGCGCGCCGTGCTTCTGACGCTGCTGGCGCTGGCCGCATTGGGCGGACTGGGAACGTGGTGGTGGCGCACGCACGAACGCGTGGAAGCGTGGATCGACCTGCCACGCACGGGCGAGGCGGCCACCAATCCGCTGTACGTGTTGAAGTTGGCCCTGCAGAAGGATGGCGTGGCGGTGCGGGCGCGTCGGCGGCTTCAACGCGACCAGGTGGCACTCGCTGCGCGCGATACCGTGCTGCTGTACAGCGATCCGCGCTCGCTGTTGTCCGGCGACGCGCGGGCGCTGATGGACTGGGTACGCAGCGGCGGTCACCTGATCCTACGCACTCCGCCGCCAGGGCTGGTGGGCGAATCCACGCAGGTGCCGCTGCTGGCGGAATTGCAGGTGGTGCCGATGGCCGATGCGACCGGACAGACCGATTGCGTCCCGATGCAGGTGGCCGGACAGGAGCCGCACGTGGAGTTCTGCGAAGGCCGCCGCTTCACTGTCGGCGCGCAAGGTGCGGCCATGCCGGAGAGCCCGCGCGCCGTGTGGCGCAGCGACGACGGTTATGTCTTCGCGCGCTTCGCGCGCGGAGCCGGGTTTGTCGACATCATTGCCGACCTCGACTTCCTCACCAACGACAAGCTCAAGGACGTGCCGCACGTTGCGCTGACGCGCCAGTTGCTGGCACCGAACTACCGCGCCGGCACCGTCCACCTGGTCTATGCCGCGCAGGTGCCTTCGCTGTGGCGCACGCTGCTGCAGCACAGCTGGATGGCCTGGCTGCCGCTGCTGCTGGCGCTGCTGGCTTGGCTGTGGGCACGCATGCAGCGCTTCGGCCCACTGCTGCCTACACCGGCGGCGGAGCGCCGTTCGCTGCTGGAGCACATCGTTGCCAGCGGCGAGCATCTCTACCGCTACGGGTACGCGCACCGGCTGCACGACGCGGTGCGCGGCGCCTTCCTGCGGCGCCTGCGCCGTGTCGATCCGCAGGCCGCCGCGCTGGAGGGCGAGCCGCAGTTCGCGGCCATCGCCGAACGTTTCGGCCTGCCTTCTCACGAAGTACGTGCGGCCCTGTCGGCCCCGGTCGCCCGCGACCACGCAGCCTTCCGCACGCGCATCGCCACCCTGATCCGACTGCACAACACCTTACGAGAGCCGCGCCCATGAACGCCGACGCCGCCATATCCATGCCCCCGCCGATCACTGGAGCCGCCCTCGCCGAACGCGCGAACGCGGTGCGCGAGGAGGTCGGCAAAGCCTTCATCGGACAGGAGGCGGTGCTCGATCAGATCCTGATCGCGCTGCTGGCCGGGGGCCACGTGCTGATCGAGGGCGTGCCGGGGCTGGGCAAGACGCTGCTGGTGCGGGCGTTGTCGCAGGCGCTGGACTGCAGCTTCGCGCGCGTGCAGTTCACGCCGGACCTGATGCCCAGCGATGTCAGTGGCCACGCGGTGTGGAACCCGAAGACCGAGACCTTCAACATCCGCCGCGGCCCGGTATTCACCAACCTGCTGCTCGCCGACGAGATCAACCGCGCGCCGGCCAAGACGCAGTCGGCGTTGCTGGAGGCGATGCAGGAAATGCAGGTCACGATCGAAGGCCACAGCTTCCCGCTGCCGCCGCCGTTCCTGACGCTGGCCACGCAGAATCCGGTCGAGCAGGAGGGCACGTATCCGCTGCCGGAAGCGCAGCTCGACCGCTTCTTGCTGAAGGTGCTGATCGACTATCCGTCGCGCGCCGATGAAAAGCGCATGGTGGCCGCGGTCAGCCAGGGCCGCAGCGCGTCGGATTTCGACCTGTCGCTGGTGCGCCGCGTGATGGGTCCGCAGGACATCGCAGCGATGCAGGTCGGTACCGCCCAGGTGACCGTGGACGAGGCGGTGATCGACTACGCGGTGCGGATCGTCGGCGCCACGCGCAACTGGGCGGGCATTGCGCTGGGCGCCGGACCGCGCGGCAGCCTGGCGCTGGTGCGCGCGGCGCGCGCGCAAGCCGTGCTGTCGGGCCGCGATTTCGTCACGCCCGACGACGTGCGCGAGATCGCCAAGCCCGCGCTGCGCCATCGCATCGCACTGGCGCCGGAATTGCAGATCGAAGGGCAGACGCCCGATGACGTGCTGCATGCCCTGCTGGCCAAGGTGGAGGCGCCGCGGCAGTGAGATGGCAGCCGCGACGTCTTGATCGCGCCCCTGTCTCGATGGCAAGGGAGCCGGCTTTGTCCCGGTAAACGCGCGATGTCGATATCCCAGCCCATCCGTAAATCGCTGCCCCGTCCGGCTCCGGCTGCGCTGACGCTGCTGACGCTCTGGGCGCTGCTGGGCCTGGCCGCCAGCATCGGCTGGCTTGCGCCGTCGACCTGGCAGGCTGCTGGCCTGGCGTTGTTCGCGCTGGCGTTGCTGGATGCCTGGCGCGTCATGCGCCGGCCCACGCCGCAGGTCGAAAGGCGCCTGGCCGACACTTGGCCGATCGGCGTCGAGCGGCCCGTCACGCTGACCCTGGAAACGCCGCTGCGTCACCAGCCGCTGGACGTGTTCGACCTGCACCCCGGCGGTTGGGCCATGCGTGGGCTGCCGCGCCGGCTCGAGCTGCGCCGCGGCGAGAACGCGTCGCTGGACTATCACCTGCGCGCCGACGAGCGCGGCGATTTCCGCTTCGATGGCGTGCAGCTGCGCCTGCATTCGCCGTGGCGGCTGTGGCGGCAGTCGCGCGTTGCCGGTGCGACGCAGCACGTCCGTGTGTATCCCAACTTCGCTGCGCTGGCGCGCTTTGCGATGTTCAGCGCGGAACAGGCCTCGCGCCTGGTCGGTGCCCACGTCAAGCGCCGCCGCGGCGAAGGCACCGATTTCCACCAGATGCGCGAGTACCGCGTCGGCGACAGCCTGCGCCAGATCGACTGGAAGGCCACTGCGCGCGCACGGCGCCTGATCTCGCGCGAGTACCAGGACGAGAAGAATCAGCAACTGGTGCTGATGCTCGATACCGGCCGCCGGTTGATGGCGCGCGACGGCGCGATGGCGCATTTCGACCACGTGCTGGACGCGGCGCTGGTCGTGGCCTACCTGGCCCTGCGCCAGGGCGATGCGGTCGGCCTACATGCCACCGGCGGCGCCGCCGCCTGGGTGCCGCCGCGACGCGGCGTCGGCACGATCGACGAGCTGATGCGCGCCAGTTACGCACTGCAACCGCAGCCTGTGGCGACCGACTTCCTCGCTGCCGCCACCGAACTGTCGGCGCGCCAGCGCCGGCGCGCGCTGGTGATGCTGGTGACCAACCTGCGCGACGAAGACATGGACGACCTGCTGGGCGCCGTGCGGATGCTGCGCAAGCGCCACCTGGTCTGCGTGGCCAGCCTGCGCGAGGGATCGCTGGACGCCGCGCTCGCCGACGAGGTCGCCGACCTGCCCGGCGCGATTCGCGCCGGCGCGACCGCGCAATACCTCGGGCAGCGCCGCGCCGCGCACGAAGCGCTGCGCAGCCACGGCGTGATGGTGTTGGACGTGGCCTGCGAGCAACTGGCCGCGTCGCTGGTGGAGAAATACCTGGCCGTGAAGCGCGACGGGTTGCTCTGAGGGAAGAGCGGCGTGTTGGTTGCCGGCCTGCGGTGGAGGTGGCGAGACCGCCGGTCCTATGTCGCCGCTTCGCTTCCGGCCCATGGCCGATGCAACGGCTTACGGCAAAGCCCGACGACCGACGACACCTTCCTTTAACCAGGCATTGGGCACGCTGGCCGCGCCATTCCACCAACCACGGACCACCTGGTCTGTCCTCAGCCCGCCGGAATAGCTGTCCGCGCGGGCGCAAGCGAGGCCTGTCATGAACGGCCGTTACGACGACATCCTGGCCACGATCGGGCGCACTCCGGTGGTGCGCATCCGCCATCTCGCACCGCCCGAAGTGGCCGTCTACGTCAAGCTCGAAGCGCGCAACCCGATGGGCTCGGTCAAGGACCGCCTGGCATTGGGCATCATCGAGGACGCCGAGCGTCGCGGCACATTGCGGCCCGGCCAGACCGTGATCGAGGCCACCAGCGGCAACACCGGCATCGGGCTGGCGATGGTCTGCGCGGTCAAGGGCTATCCGCTGGTGGTGACCATGGCCGAGAACTTCAGCGTCGAGCGCCGGCGCATGATGCGCTTCCTCGGCGCCAAGGTGGTGCTGACGCCGGCCGCGCTGAAAGGCAGCGGCATGCTCGCCAAGGCAGTGGAGCTGGCGCAGGCGCACGACTGGTTCCTGTGCCGCCAGTTCGAGAACGAGGCCAACGCCGAGATCCATTCGCGCACCACCGCGCAGGAAATCCTGGCCGACTTCGCTGGCGACCGGCTCGACTACTGGGTGACCGGCTACGGCACCGGCGGCACGCTAAAGGGCGTGTCGCGCGTGCTCAAGGCGCAGCGGCCTGACACGCGCATCGTGGTGTGCGAGCCCGACAATTCGCCGATCCTGGGCAGCGGCGTGCCGCAGCCGCGCCGCGCCGACGGCGCGCCGGC
Source organism: Lysobacter sp. (assembly GCA_036525015.1). GTDB lineage: Bacteria > Pseudomonadota > Gammaproteobacteria > Xanthomonadales > Xanthomonadaceae > Lysobacter_J. The sequence goes on along the minus strand of DATDBD010000238.1, from coordinate 3,576 downwards.
CGAGAGCCACCCCGCGTTCCGGCCGCACCTGATGCAGGGCTGGTCGCCGGATTTCATCCCCAAGCTCACCGAAGACGCGATCAGTGCGCACTGCATCGACCGCGTGCTGCCGATCAACGGCAACGATGCGCTGCGGTTGTCGCGCGAACTGGCGCGGCGGGAAGGCATCTTCACCGGGATCAGCGGTGGCGCCACTTTCGCCGGCGCGCTGCAGGTAGCGTCCGAGGCGGCCCCCGGCAGCGTGCTGCTGTGCATGCTGCCCGACACCGGCGAGCGCTATCTGAGCACGCCGCTGTTCGAGGACATTTCCAGTGACATGGGCGAGGAGGAATGGGCGATCTCGCGGTCCACGCCTGGCGCACGCTTCGATGCCCCGGCGCCAGCGCCGGCTCCCGCTCCGGCCGCAGCTCCGACCAACGAGCCGGAGGTCGCGCCGGAGGTCGCTGCCTTCGTCGAACAGGTCCTCGCCGATTCCAGCCAGCCGCTGGTGCTGTTCGCGCTGGAGTGGTGCGAGTTCTGCTGGTCGGTGCGCAAGCTGTTCGCTCGTTGCGCAATTCCGTACCGCTCGATCGACCTGGACTCGGCGCAGTACCAGCAAGACGACCGCGGCGGCCAGATCCGCGCGCTGCTTCGCGGGCGCACCGGCTCGCGGACCATTCCGCAGGTGTTCGTCGCAGGCGAGTTCATCGGTGGATGCAGCGAGACTTTCGATGCGTTCCGGGATGGACGCCTGCAGCAACTGCTGAAGGAAAACGGAGTGCGCTTCGACGAAAGCGTCGAAGTCGATCCTTACACGCTGCTGCCCGGCTGGTTGCAGGCGCGCTAGCTCGGCGCACCTGGCATCGATACGTCACTGCGGACGCGTCATCGCCTCCAGCGACGACAGCCCGTGCATCGCGTCCTCGCGACGGTTGCCGCACATCTCCATCGTCGGCCGCAACGAGGCACAGAACGCGGGCCGTTCAGGCTTGCCGAACAGCCGGCAACGGTACTCGTCGTCGAGCTGGACGCAGGGCATACCGGCCGGCTTGCCATGCGGCATGCCAGGAATCGGTGAGTTGATGGACGGCGCGATGCAGCACGCGCCGCATCGGGCGCGGCATTCCATGATGTTCGTCAGCTCAGTCGGCCGTCACCAGCGCGTCATGGCCCGCCTGTATGGCGGCGTAGACGGCGTCGGTTTCCGGACGCACGTTGTGCCAACGCTGGAAACTCTCGGCGGCCTGCTCGACCAGCATGCCCAGGCCATCGATGCAGTCATGAGCACCGGCGGCGCGTGCCCAGGCCAGGAAAGGGATCGCCACTTCGCCATAGCTCAGGTCGACGGCAGCCGTGCGCGGCCCGGCCAATGCCACCGGCATGGTCGGCAGCTTGGCGTCGCGCGTGGCCGAGGTCGCATTGACGATCAGATCGAACGTGCCGATCGAGGCGATGTCGCTGAAATAGCGTGGATGCACGCGGCCGGGCTGGGCCAGCGCATCGGCCAGCGCATCGGCGCGCTCGGGCGTGCGATTGATGATGAAGAGGTCGCCGATGCCGGCATCGAGCAAGGCCGGCGCCACGCCGCGTGCCGCGCCACCGGCCCCTAGCAGCAGGGTCCGGCGCTCGCGCAGGTCCAGGCCATGCCGCTCGGTCAGGTCGCGCACCAGGCCGACGCCGTCGGTGTTGTCGCCTTCCCAGCCGGTGCCGGTGCGGATCAGGGTGTTCACGGCGCCCGCCCGTCGCGCCCGCTCGGTGAGCGACGTGCAGATCGCCGCCGCGCGACCCTTGTGCGGCAGCGTGACGTTGGCTCCGACGCCGCCTTCGGCCGCGAACTCCGCCAGTCGCACGTCGAACTGCTCCGGTTCGGCGTCGATCGTCGTGTATTCGAGCGCAATCCCGGTCTGCTTGCCGAACACCGCGTGGATGCGCGGCGACAGCGAATGCGCGACCGGATGGCCGATCACGGCGAATCGCTTGACGAGAGCCGGATTTGCGACAGCGGCGAAGTTGGACACGGGGGGCCCTCGCATAGACTTGGGGATCACAAAGACAGGAGACGCATGATGCCGCGCGTAACGGCCTTGTTCGGTTTGAGTTTACTCCCGGCGCTGGCAGTCGGCGCTTACGCCGTTTCAGGACCGGCAGCCGCCTTCATCTCCGAGTTCGGAATCGAAGGCATGGGCGTGGTGTCCACGCGCGCCAGCGAAATCCGCGGCAGCGTCAGTCCGGACGGCCGGCGTATCGTCTGGGGCAGCACGGACCGTGAAGGCGGCACGGGCGGCTGGGACCTGTGGCAGGCCACGCTGAAGGACGGCCGCTGGCAGGACGCGCAAGCGTTGGCGGTCAACACCAAGGCCAACGACTTCGATCCGCTGTTCAGCGCGGACGGCCGCTGGCTGTATTTCTTTTCCAATCGTCCCGGCGGAGTGGGCGGCGACGACCTCTATCGCGCGAAGGTCTTGCCGGACGGTGGTTTCGGCAAGGCCGAGAATCTCGGCCCTGGCGTGAACAGCCGCGGCGACGAATGGGCGCCGACGCCCAGCCGCGACGGCGCGCGACTGCTGTTCGCCAGCGACGGTTTCGGCGGCGCTGGTCGACACGACCTTTTTGTCGCCCGCTGGGATGGGCGCGCCTTCGTCGATCCCAAGCCGCTGCCAGGGGTCAACACCCAGGACGACGAGTTCGACGCGGCCTGGCTGGCCGACGGCAAGGCGGTCGTGTTCACCCGGTCGAAGGACGTCGACACGCAACCGGTGCGGTTGTACATCGCGCAGTGCGATGGCCGCCAATACGCCGCGATCGCACCGCTGGCGCTGTCATTCAACACCGACGACGCCTTCACCTTCGGCCCGGCGCTGGACTGGAACAAGCCGGCCGAGATGCTGGTCACCGGCACGGCCAAGGCGCCGCGCGCCGGCAAGCTCGACATCTACCGGATGAAGGCCCCCGAGGCGAGCGGCACGAGCGGGTGCATCTGATCGCCGGGCGCGGTTACAGCGTCTTGCGATACACGTGCTGCGTCTTGGCACGCCGGTAGCCCGCGCCTTCGTAGAACGGATGCGATTCGGTGCGGACGCTCGAGCGCACCATCAGCTCGGTCTTGCCGATGCCGCGTGCCCACTCTTCCGCCGCCGCCAGCAGTGCATGGCCCACTCCGCGCCGGCGCGCGTCGGCATCGACCACGAGCCCGACGATCTCCACGCGCTCGCCCGATTCCAGCGTGAGGCGGTGTTCCAGGGCAATGAAGCCCAGCAGCGCGACTCCGGCATCCGCCGCGACCAGCACGGCGTGCTGCGGCAAGGGCAGCAACTGCCGCAATCGTGCGGCGAACACTTCGTCGCTTTCCGGATACCCCAGCTGTGCCGACAGCCGAGCGATCTGCGCGGCGTCGGCGATCCACGCGGCGCGGACGGTGATGGTCCCCATCGCCTTCCGCGCCGTCATCGGTGTTATTGCATCTCGCGCAGCCAGCGCGCGGCGTCGAGCGCGTAATAGGTCAACACGCCATCGGCGCCGGCCCGCTTGAACGCCAGCAACGACTCCAGCGCCGTCATGCGCTCATCCAGCCAGCCGTTCTGCGCGGCGGCCTTGAGC
>DATDBD010000237.1:0-9222 GCA_036525015.1 Lysobacter sp. | reverse complement strand
ATGGCAGTCCGATGAGTACCGTACTTCCCCTTCCGCTGGCCGAACCCCGGCCCCACGTGCGCGCCGGCCAGCGTCGCGAGCACGAGTCGAACAAGCTCGCCAAGCGCCTGCGCCACCAGGTCGGTCGCGCGATCGCCGATTTCGGCATGATCGAGGATGGCGACAAGGTCATGGTGTGCCTGTCCGGCGGCAAGGACAGCTACACGATGCTCGACATCCTGGTGCAGCTGCAGAAGAAGGCGCCGGTGAAGTTCGAGCTGGTCGCGGTCAACCTCGACCAGAAACAGCCGGATTTTCCCGAGCATGTGCTGCCGACGTACCTCGAGTCGATCGGCGTGGCGTACAAGATCATCGAGCAGGACACGTACTCGGTCGTCACGCGCGTGGTTCCGGAAGGCAAGACCATGTGTTCGCTGTGCTCGCGCCTGCGTCGCGGCGCGCTGTACGCGTACGCGGCCGAACAGGGTTTCACCAAGATCGCGCTGGGCCATCATCGCGATGATTTGGTGGCGACGTTCTTCCTGAACCTGTTCTTCCACGCCAAGCTCGCGGGGATGTCGCCCAAGCTGCTGTCGGACGACGGTCGGCACGTGGTGGTCCGCCCGCTCGCCTACGTGCGAGAGGACGACATCAGCGCCTACGCCGAAGCGAAGCAGTTCCCGATCATCCCCTGCAACCTGTGCGGCTCGCAGGAGAACCTGCAGCGCAAGCAGGTCAAGAAGATGATGGATGCCTGGGAGCGCGAATCGCCCGGCCGCATCGAAACGATCGCGCGTGCGCTGGGCGAGGTCCGCCCGGCGCAGCTGAGCGACCCGAAACTGTTCGACTTCCTCGCACTCGGCCGCCATGGCGACGGCGCGCTGCCGGATGCGCACGCATGGCTGGCCGGAGAGCCGCACGCGAGCGACCAGACATAGCCTCCGAACCACCCAGCCGTCATCCCCGCGAAGGCGGGGATCCAGCGACGTTGCCCTCCACACAGCACAGGGCGCAGGCACTGGATCTTTCGATGACGGACCAGAAACTTCTTCCAGGATCCTAGATGTTCTTCCGCAACCTGACTCTGTTCCGCTTCCCCACCACCACCAAGCTAGATGACCTCGATACCGGCCTGGACGAGTGCCAGCTCAAGCCGGTCGGCCCCCTGGAACTGTCCACCCGCGGCTTCATCTCGCCGTTCGGCCGCGATGCCGACGGCATGTCGCACAACCGGGGCGATGCCACGTGGCTGGCCGTCGGCGGCGAGGACAAGATCCTCCCCGGTTCGGTGGTCAACGACATGCTGGCCAAGAAGCTGGCCGTCATCGAGCAAAAGGAAGGCCGCAAGCCCGGCGGGCGCACGCGCAAGCGCATCAAGGATGAGCTGATCACCGACCTACTGCCGCGTGCGTTCGTCAAACCCAGCCGCACCGATGCGCTGATCGACCTGGGCCATGGCGTGGTCGTCGTCGACACCTCCAGCCGCAAGACCGGCGAGAACGTGGTCAGCGAGATCCGCCGCGCGCTAGGCAGCTTCCCGGCGCTGCCGCTGAATGCGGAGGTTGCGCCGCGTTCGATCCTGACCGGATGGGTCGCCGGCGAACCGTTGCCGGAAGGCCTGTCGCTCGGCGATGAATGCGAGCTGCGCGATCCGATCGACCAGGGCGCGGTGGTCAAGGTGCAGCGCATGGAACTGCAGAGCGACGAGATCACCAAGCACCTGGAATCGGGCAAGCAGGTCACTCGCCTTGCCTTGAACCTCGATGACCACGTGTCCTTCGTGCTGGGCGAGGATCTGGTCGTGCGCAAGTTCAAGCTGCTCGATGGCGCCGTCGACGAGCTCGAATCGACTGAGCGCGACGACCTGCGCGCTGAGCTCGATGCGCGCTTCGTGCTGATGGCGGGCGAGTTCAAGCGCCTGTTCACGGTGCTCGAAGGCGCATTGAAATTGTCCAAGGCCGAGGCCTGACGCGGGCACCGCATCGCTCGCATGCGGGCGATGCGTGGCAGTGCAACAACCGTGCGACTATCTGCACGTATCATCGTCCCTGTTCCCATGGATGGTGTCCCCATGGATGGGTTCGTGCCGCGTTCGTTCCCCCACCGAGCCGACCGTCCATGCCTTCCTTGTTCCGCTTGCTGGCGCCCAAGCCACGCACGATCGAGCGCGAGTCGCTCGAACTCGAATTGCCCGACGGGCGCACCATCAACCTTCAACGCGTGCGCGATCCGCGCGCGCGACGGCTCAGGCTTTCGGTGGATGAGCGCGGCGCGCGGCTGACGATGCCATTGCGTGCCAGCCTGGCGAACGGCGAACGCTTCGTCGCCGAGCACGGAGACTGGCTGACCAAGCAACTGGCGCGATTCCAGCTCGACGGCGTGCCCGCGCTGGAGCGCGATGTCAGTACCCAGATGCCGTTGCGCGGAGCGATGCTGCCGTTGCAATGGCAGCAAGGTCGCTTCGCCCGCCTGCAGTACGAAAGCGATGTGGAGGCCTTTGTGTTCACGTTGCCGGCGAAGGCGGGCGACAGCACGACCCGCCGGGTCGTGCGCGATTTCTACGAAGCGCAGGCTCGCGTCGACGTCGGTCGCTGGTTGCCGCGCTTGCTGGCTGACCTGCCACGCGCGCCGCGGCGGATCACCTTCAAGATGATGTCGTCGCAATGGGGGTCGCTGGCGCCGGATGGTTCGATGGCGCTGGATCTTTCGCTGGTGTTGGCCAGGCCGAGCGCGTTCGAGTACGTGCTTGTGCACGAGCTGTGCCATCTGATTCGTGCCGATCATTCGCGTGCGTTCTGGCGCGAGGTCGAACTGCGGTTCCCGCACTGGCGCGAGGAGCGCGATTACTTCCACGCCGAAGGTCGCCGGTTGAAGGCGACGTTGCGGGCGTTGTGCGGGAAAGTGGCGGCGTAGTTTGGCGCTGCCTGTGATGGCGATTGTGTCGAACGCCGGCCTCGCAGCGGCAGCAACGGCCAGTGCTTCCGTCCGCTCACGCGGCCGGGTCACTTTTCTTTGCTGGCCCAAAGAAAAGTAACCAAAAGAAATGGCCTCCTCGACAGAGCAAACCTAAGACTTGGTTACTACGGGGATTTTTCGACTCGCGATCCATGGCTCGGTCGAAAAACGCCGCACATCCATGTGCGGCGCCCTTCGGATCTGGGGGCAGTCTCGTAGTAGCAACGGCTGCCTCAGCCCGACTGCGACGCCAACAGAAAATCCCCGATCGCCGCCGCTACCGCAGCCGGATCTTCCATGTGCAGGTGGTGCCCACCCTGCATCACGATCAATTCGCCGCGCGGCAGCAGGCCGGCCCGTTCGCGTCGAAGGGTGTCGGGCAGATAAGGCTGCGCCGGATCGGCGAAGATCACCCGCGTCGGACACTCGATGCCGGCCACCAGAGCGCGGACCTGCGGCTCGGTCATGCGCTGCATCGAGGGCAAGGTCAGTCGCGGGTCGCTGGACCAGACGAAGCCCCCTTCGACCGGCGCGACACCGCGTTCGACCAGCAGCCGCGCGACCGGTTCGCTCAGGCGACTGCCGATCTGCGTGCCGGCCGCCATGCGTGCGCGCACCGCGACGGCGATGTCGGGAAACACGCGCAGCGACTTGCCCGGCAGCGCGCGCGTCGCCGTGATCGCCTCACGCAGGCGGGCCACCGTGCGCTCGGGCACGTCCGCCAGCGCGCCAAGCGCCTCGATGGCGACCAGTCGCTCGATGCGCTGCGGGCACGCCGCGGCGACCAGGCTGGAAATGCCCGCGCCCATCGAATGGCCAAGCAGGGAGAAACGTTCCCAGCCCAGCGCATCGGCGATGTCGAGCACGGAATTGACTGCAGCGGCGAACGAGTAATCCGCGCCCGGCGGCAGGTGCGGGCTGGCGCCATGACCCGGCAGGTCGGGAGCGACCAGCTCGATGCCGTCAAGGTGCTGCGCCAGCGGAATGAAACTGGCGGCGTTGTCGAGCCAGCCGTGAAGCGCCAGCACGCGAGGCGCCCCGGCGTCGCCGGCACGCAGGCCGGTGATGCGCCCGAGGCGGGTGTCGACGACGAATTCCTGCAGGCCGCGTGCGGGCATCAGCGCCAGTCCCCCAGCGCGCGCTGCGCGATCGCCGCCAGCGCCTGCGCATGGGCCGGCGTGTCGTTGAGGCAGGGGATGTAGCGCAGCGTGCCGCCGTGTCCGGCGAAGTCCTCGGCCAGCATCATCGCCACTTCCTCCAAGGTCTCGATGCAATCCACGGCAAAGCCCGGCGCGACCACGTCCACCTGGCGCAGACCGCGTTGCGCCAGCGACTGCAGCGTGGCGGCGGTGGACGGCTCCAGCCACTTCTCGCGACCAAAGCGGGACTGATAACTCAACGTCCATGCACCATCGTCCAGGCCGAGCTGCCGCGCGATCGCGCGCGCGCTGGCCTCGCACTGACGCGCATACGGATCGCCCGCATCGACGAAACGCTGGGGCAGGCCATGGAAGGAGAACAGCAGGTGCTCGCCCGGGCCCTTCGAACCCCGGTGGTCACGGATCGAGCCGGCGACCGCGTCGACCCAACCGGCGTCGAGGTGATAGTCCTCGACCATCCGCGTCTGCACGCCGGTGGTCTTCTCCAGCACGTCGCCGACCGAGGCCGTGGTCGAGGTCGAATACTGCGGATACAGCGGCAATGCAAGCACGCGGCGCACGCCCTGTACGCGCAGGCGATCGATCACGCCGGCCAGCTTGGGCTCGCCATAGCGCATGGCGTCGACCACCTGCAGCTGCGGCATCTCGCGCTGCAGGGCCTGGGCCAGGCGCCGGGTGTGCACAGCCAGCGGCGAGCCGCCGTCGGGGCCGGGTAGCCAGATGCTCGCGTATTTTTTGGCCACGGCAGGCGAACGCACAGGCAGGATCGCGAAGTGCAGCAGCGGGCACCACAGCCAGCGGGTCAGGTCGACGACGCGATGGTCGTGCAGGAACTCGCTCAGGTATCGGCGCACCTCGCGCGGCGTTGGAGCCTGCGGTGTACCGAGGTTCACCAGGACGAGGGCGGTGTCGGGGGAGGGGGAAGGAATGCTGGCGGGGGCTGGCATCGACATAGGATGACAGCTGAACCCGGCGATGCGCACGACCGATGCCGTAGCCTGTGATGGCGTTGCTTGACGTGGCGCGTGGTTAGGTGACGATTCATTCCTTCATAACTAGCCTGCTTGTGATTGTCGGAACCCGGCCGCCATGCCGCGGTCGAATCCGGCGGCCACCTTCGCGACTTTTCGCCTGGAGTTCCTCATGCCCCGCCTTTCGCGCCTCGCTGTCCTGATGATCAGCCTGAGCTTCGCCGCCACTGCCGTTGCCGGCCCGACCGAGGACGAGCGCGCGCGCAATGCCGTGCGCGTGCTGGCCGACATCCAGCACATTCCGGAGTCGGCGATCCCCGACAAGCTGCTGGATGAGGCGCGAGGGATAGTGGTGGTGCCCGATACCCTCAAGATGGGCCTGGTGCTCGGCGGGCGTCGCGGCCACGGCCTGCTGTCGGTGAAGAACCCGGACGGCACCTGGTCCAACCCGAGTTACGTCAAGCTCACCGGCGGCAGCATCGGCTTCCAGGCCGGCGTGCAGTCGGCCGACGTGGTGCTGGTGTTCCGCAGCGACCGCGGCCTGGACTCGATCGTCAACGGCAAGGTCACCCTCGGCGCCGATGCCGGTGTCGCCGCCGGTCCGGTCGGGCGCAACGCCGCCACGGCCACCGACGGCCAGCTCAAGGCCGAGATCTGGTCGTGGTCGCGCGCGCGCGGCCTGTTTGCCGGCATCGCCCTGGACGGCGCGGTGCTGTCGATCGACGACGCCGCCAACGAGGCGGTCTATGGTCGCGACACGACGCCGCGCATGATTTTCGAAGGCCGCGCCCATGGCCAGCCGTCGAACGCGGTCGTGGATTTCCGCGATCGCCTGGAGGAGGCCACCGCCGCGGCGCGCGAACAGCGCGGCACCGGCCGCACCGCCGCCCGCGGACGGGTGGGTGCGACCGCGACCACGACCGCCGCGGTGACGCAGCCGATGCAGCCGACTTCGGCGGCGGCGCCGGCCGCACCGGCGCCGGGCAAGTTCGAAACCGTGGAAAGCCCCGTTCAGTCCGAACCCCTGCCCTGAGCCGACAAGTCGCGACCAGCGGATATCACACCGCTGGAGTATCCTGATATCCCCTTTCGACGAGCATTCCCATGGGTGGTTTGAGTCTTTGGCACTGGCTGATCGTGCTGGTGATCGTGGTGCTGGTGTTCGGCACCAAGCGCCTGAAGAACGTTGGCCAGGATCTGGGTGAAGCGGTGAAGGGCTTCAAGAAGGGCATGAACGACGAAGATCGTCCGCCGGCGCAGTTGCCGGACGAATCGCGCAACGGCCAGCAGCAGACCAAGGCCGACAGCACGCAGCACAACGACGAACAACCGCGCTAATCGCTTCCAAAGCGAATAGCGACGTCCGCTGTCATGTTCGATATCAGCTTCTTCGAGCTGCTCATGATCGCGATCGTGGCCCTGCTGGTGCTGGGCCCCGAGCGCCTGCCCAAGGCCGCGCGCTTCGCCGGCCTGTGGGTGCGACGCGCGCGGGCGCAATGGTATTCGGTGAAGTCCGAGCTGGAGAACGAACTCGCTGCCGACGAGCTCAAGCGCAGCCTCCAGCAAACCCAGGCCTCGCTGCGCGAGGTGCAGGAAGACCTGCAGCGCAGCGGAGAATCGGTGCGGCGCGAGCTCGAATCGGTGGGCCGCGATGTGCAGGCCGCGGTGCCCACGCAGGCGCTGCCCACGCAGGCCGATACCGGCCACGTTGAACCTGGTCATCCCGCTTCTGTCCAAGCCGCTGGTGTCCAGGCAGAACCTCTTTCGACGCCAGATGGCGGTCCCGACGCCGATGCGCAGCCGTCGGCCGTAGCCCACGAATCTTCGGCCACGCATGACGACCATGACCGACGCTGAGCACGGCGCCGATGCGGCGGCCGAGCCGCGCCTGATCGACCACCTGATCGAACTGCGCGCGCGGCTGTTGCGTGCGGTCTCCGGCCTGATGCTGGTGTTCGTCGCGCTGCTGCCGTTCGCCAACAAGATCTACGCCTGGCTTGCGCAGCCGCTGTTGGCCAAGCTGCCCACCGGCGGCCAGCTGATCGCGGTGGAAGTCGCCTCGCCGTTCTTCGCCCCGGTCAAGCTCGCTTTCTTCACCGCGCTGATGGCCACCATGCCCTGGCTGCTGTACCAGGCGTGGGCCTTCGTCGCGCCCGGTCTGTACCAGCGCGAGAAGCGCCTGGCGCTGCCGTTGCTGGTGTCGGCGGTCGGGTTGTTCTACGCGGGCTGCGCGTTCGCGTTTTTCCTGGTGCTGCCGACGGTGTTCGGGTTCCTCGCCAAGATCACGCCGGTCGGCGTGGCGATGATGACCGACATCAACGCCTACCTGGATTTCGTGCTGGTGATCTTCCTGGCCTTCGGCGCCAGCTTCGAGCTGCCGGTGGCGCTGGTGATCCTGGCGCTGCTGGGCTGGGTGACGCCGCAGCAACTCAAGGAATCGCGCGGTTACGCCGTCGTCGGCGTGTTCGTGATCGCCGCGATCATCACGCCGCCGGACGTGGTCTCGCAGCTGATGCTGGCGATCCCGATGTGCGTGCTCTACGAGATCGGCATCATCGCGGCGGGCTGGGTAGCGCGGAAGCCCGATCCGACCACGTAGCGCGGGCCTTGGCCCGCCTTTGCGAATCGGCTGGCGGGCTTAAGCCCGCCCTACGCCAGACCCGCGGGTTGACCCGCGTCCCGGTACTGGCGAATCAAGGATCCACCGACACCGCGTCGCCCTGCATGTAGCTCGCGACCTCCGCCTTGCCATTGTTCGTCCGGGTCACCACGGTGGCGGTCTTGCGGACGCGATCGAGCTGGATTTCCAGGCTGCTGTCCGGCTTGCCCGGTGTGCTGAAGGAGCCGTAGAGCGTCGGGAAGTTGTAGTGATCGCGGGTGGAGGTATAGCTGTAATTCGCGCTCTCATGGAGCAGCGGCGGCAGCTTGACCGAGCCGACACGCCCGAGCTCGATCTGATGGTCGCCGACGATCAGCGCTCCGCCATCGTCCAGGCGCTTGCGAAAGCAGAAGACGTACTGCGTCGCGGCCGGCACCGCCTTCGGCTCGCCGACCCAACGGAAGTCGCCTTCGTAACTGTACGTATACCCATAGGGGCCGACGCTGTTGTACTTCTCGCGGACCTCGCCGCTGAGCTGCTCCTGGAAGCGCGCCTTCCAGCACTCGTCGAAACCCGCCGTGCGCGGCTGCGCAGCGTGAGCGACGACGGCCTGCGCCAGCAGGCAGCCCAGCAGAACCCGATATGCGTTGCGCATCCCTGTCCCTCCCCGTGGTCCCCGGGCGCCAAGGTAACGCATCCGACGCGCGCAAAAAAAACGGCCCCGCGGTTCCGCGGGGCCATGTCGGTCCGGGGCGACGCGTCGATTTGGAACTATCGGCCGCCCAGTGCCGCCGCCACGAACGGCGGCAGCGAGGCTGCGCCCTGGTGGATGTCGGCGGTGTAGTACTTGGTGTCGAACGCCTTGGCGCGCGCGTCGGCCACGCGGAAGTCGAAGCCCTGGCCCTTGCGTGCCAGCGTGCACGACCACCAGCCGGTCGGGTAGCACGGCTGCGGGAACGGCAGCGTCTGGAACGTGGTGAAGCCGGCCTTGCCCATCTCGGCGCGCATTTCCTTGATCAGCTCCAGCAGCATCAGCGGCGACTCGGATTGCTGCACGAGGATGCCGTCGTCCTTCAGCGCGCGGAAGCAGCTCTCGAAGAACGCCTTGTTGAACAGGCCTTCCGCCGGGCCGACCGGGTCGGTGGAGTCGACGATGACCACATCGAGCGAGTTCGGCGCGGCGTTTTTCATGTAGGCGATGCCGTCATCGAACAGCAGCTTGGCGCGGGGGTCGTTATTGGCGTCGCACAGCTCCGGGAACCACTTCTCGGCCATGCGCGTGACCTGCTCATCGATGTCGCACTGCACCGCGCTTTCAACGCCCGGATGCTTGAGCACCTCGCGCAGCGTGCCGCAATCGCCGCCACCGATGATCACCACATTCTTCGGGTTGGCGTGGGTGAACAATGCCGCGTGGGACATCATCTCGTGATAGAAGAAGTTGTCCTTCGTCGTCAGCATCATCGCGCCGTCGATGAGCATCAGGTTGCCCCAGTCGGTGCTCTCGAAGATCTCGATCTTCTGGAACGGCGACTGCACCTCGTCCAGCTTGCGGGTG
>DATDBD010000236.1:0-5168 GCA_036525015.1 Lysobacter sp. | reverse complement strand
GCGGTCGGCCTGTCCAAGCCGCGCAACCAGCGCTTCGAAGGCCTGCAGCTCGACGAGGAACTGCGCAAGCGCGACGCGGAGCCGTGGTGCGGCGTGCAGATCGTGTCGCTGACCAACGGCGACGTGATGAACTGGATCCGTTTCGATGGCGATGTTACTGAACTGTTCGACGTCACGTTCCTGCCGAATGTACGCAACCCGATGATGGTCGGCCTGCGTACCGCGGAGATCCGCGAACTCATCACCTTCGAATCCGACATGGAAGCGGAGGCTGTCGCGGCATGAACATTTTCACGCTTTCCACCTCCGTAGCCGCGCTCGTGCTGGTCGCGGGCTCGTTGTCCACGCAAGCGCGCGCCGCCCCGCCGAAGCCGGCTGCGGTACAGGCGTCGGCGATGCAGCCCGTCGCGTCGCAACCGGCCGCAACGCAGAACCCGGGCGAGCAGGCCTTCGCTGCACTCGACGCCAACCAGGACAAGGCCCTGTCGCTGGCGGAATTCCAGGTCGGCTATGCCCGCATGCAGCAGGCGATCGCCGTCGAGCTGCGCCTGCGCGAGCAGTTCCAGTCGGTCGACAGCGACCGCAGCGGCGCGATCGAGCCCACCGAGTACGACAAGCTCGCGCTGGTGAAGCGTGCCGGCGCGCTGGCACCGACGCTGTCGACCTTCGACGGCAACGCCAACCGCAAGCTGGAGTTCGCCGAGTACGTGGCAGCGGTGCGCGCGATGGCGACGTCGCAGCAGGCTGCCGCGCAGAAGGCTGCCCCAGCCAAGAAATGACCGGCCAAGAAGTGAGCGACCAGGCGCACGCCTGCCCTAGCCCAACGAATATAGCGAGTAACTGAAATGTCCTTCGACATCATTCCCGTCTGGAACAACGTCACACCTGAGCTCACCGCCGAGCTGGTCGAGCTGTGGGGGCGCCACGGCGCCATCCCCGACGTCGCCGCGGCCGCCGCCCGCGCGCGCCAGGCCGTATGCATCGCCCGCGATGCCGACGGCGCGATCTGTGCCGTGGGCACCGCGCTCGTGCGCGTGCTGCCGCGACTGCGCCAGCCCATGTACTACTACCGCCAGTTCTTCTCCCCGGACTTCCGCGGCCAGGGCAAGGCCATCGCGTTCCTGAACCAGGCCCGGCACCTGCTGCAGGAGTACAACGCCGGACTGGAAAAACCGGAAAGCCTAGGCGTGCTGCTGGAACTGGAGAACCGCTTGCTGGCGACCCACTACAACCGTGCGTACGAGCCGTCGGCCGACTCGACGTTCATCGGCTACTCGCCCAAGGGTCTGCAGCTTCGAGCGTCGTACTTCGAAGATGCGCGCCTGTTGCCGCCAGTAGCGCTGGTGCAACGGCGACAGGTCGCCAAAGCCGCCTAAGTACAGCCCATGGATTCGGCTGAGGCCGACATCGGGCGGCCACGGACGCCATCTGGACAATCGGGTAATCTGCGGACTCGCGGTCTCGCCCGGTCCAGACGCCCCGTCATGTCCGAGTCCGAAATCACCCTCAAGATCACGCCGCCGCGCCTGCCGCGTGCGGCGATCGATCGTGAGCGGCTGCTGCAGTTCTGGGACGAGGTTCACGACCGCACGGCAATCCTCGTCGCCGCCCCCGCCGGCTTCGGCAAGACGACGGTGCTGCTGCAATGGCGGCGCAGATGGCTCGAGAACGGGGCCATCGTGGCCTGGCTCGGCGCCGATGGCGAGGACGATCCGGCCAGATTCGTCACGGCGCTGTCGCACGCAGTGCACAGTGCGAGCGGCAGGATCGATCACAGCCGGCGATCGGGCATCCAAAAACTGACCGACGTGCTGTCTGAAATCGCCCAACGCGGTGCCCAGACCGTCATCATCATCGACGACGCCGAGCGCCTGCCTGATGCGACGCTGAGAGGCCCCGTCCAATACCTGCTGCTCAACGCCCCGGCGAACCTGAGCGTGGCGATTTCTTCGCGCGTGGCGCTGCCGCTGCAGGTCGCCGAACTGGCGGCGAAGGGCAACCTCGCGACGCTGTCCGCGGACGATCTGCGTCTGCGCTTCGAGGAGTCCATCGCGATCCTTGAAAAGAGCCTGGGCCCGGCGCTGACCCTGGACGAGCGCGCGAGCTTGCACGAAGCGACGGAGGGGTGGCCGATCGGACTGCAACTGGCGATCGCCACGGCCGAACACGATGAGAACCCCGGCGCCGCCGTGCGTTCCCTTTCGGCCCGGCGCGGGCACCTGCAGGACTATTTCGTCGAGTCGATGCTGTCGCGATTGCCGCCGTCCACGGTCGCGTTGCTGACGCGCATTGCGATCCTCAACAACATCAACGCCGAACTCTGCGAACTGGTCAGCGGGCAGCCGGACGGGGCGGCGCAACTCGAACGGCTGATCAGCGAGACGCCGATCATGATGGTCGGCGAGGATCGCGACTGGGTCCGCCTGCACTCGCTTGCACGCGACTTCCTGCTTGGCCGCTTCGAGCAGCTGCCGGCGGAGGAACGGGCCCAACTGCATATGCGCGTCTCGCGCTGGCACGCTGAGCACGAAAACTTCCATCAGGCGGCCGACCACGCGTTGGCGGCGGGCGATGAAGCGCTTGCACAGAACCACGCAGCCCGGTCGCTGTGGACGTTGGGCGTGCTGGGCAAGGCCGAGGAGGCTCGGGAATGGTTGGAGCGGATTCCAGCAGGCATGCTCGCCCGCGATGCGGAACTACGGATCAGCGCGGCGATGATCTTCGCGTTTTCCGACCGCAACGAAGAAGCTCTGGCGATTGCGCGCGAGGTCATCGACGACCCCACCACGACACCGACGCTGCGCCTGTCGGCCCTGAGGGCCGCCAGCGCTGCGGTGGCTTATGCCGACCACCTTGGCCTGACTCCGTGGCTGCTGGCGAACTGGGAGCCGCTGGTGCCCAGCATCGCCGAGCCTTTGCAGGCGATGTCATACCTCAACGTCAGCGCCCTGTCGGTGCTGCATTCCGGCGCCACCCGTAGAGTGCGTGAACTGGCGGCGCAGGCGTCCGCCCACGGCGATACGGGCTCATTGAAGCTGGCCGCCGGATTCTCCCGGGTACTGCTGGGCGTGAGCCATCTGTGGGATGGCGAGCCCGATCTGGCGGCCGCGGCCATGCGCCCGGTGCTTGCGGAGGTTGAGGCGGAGCAGGACGGGCGCCGCAGCATGCTCGCCTGCCTGTTAGCGTCAGTGCTGGCCGCGGCCCTGCAGCGGCAAGGGGAGCCGCTGGCCGCGCGATCCCTGCTCGCCAACCGGCTCGACGTGATCGAGCGCTGGGGCTTCCCCGACAACATTCTGCTGGCGTACCTGACGTTGGCGCGGATCGCTCTGGGCGAGGGCGATGATCGGCGTGCGCTGCGCGTGCTGGAAGAACTGGAGGTAGTGGCGGAGCGCCGGAACCTGCCACGTCTGCGCCTGCACAGCCTGTCCGAACGCGTCCGTATTCATGCGCTGCGCCATAACCTCGAAACCATGGCCGCGCTGCTGCTTCGACTGGACGAGAGTGCCGCCGAGTTCGAGCGCGTCGAACTGCGTCCCTTGCAGCCCGAATGCCAGCTCGCGTCCTCGATCGCCAGGGCCGATGCCGCGCTGGTACGCAACGACGTGGACGAGGCAGCGCGCCTGCTGGATTCCGCCCATGCCTTGGCCATCGCGCTGCACCGGAATGGCGATGTGCGCTCGGTGATGGTGCTGCGTTCGGTCGTCGCCTGGAAGCGTGGAAGCGAAGCCGCCCTGCCCTTGCTGAGGGAGGCCATCAACCTGGCCACCGTGGCCGGGGACGGTTGGCTGCTGGCCCATGCTCACCCGCTCGCGTTGGAGATGGCCAGCAAATGGGAGGCCGGCGTCATCGACCCCAAGCACGCGCGGGCCGTGAAGCGCGAGAGCGCCGCGCCACTCGCCGCCGCCCGGTCGGTCCCGGTCCACAATGGCGTGCTGACCTCGAAGGAATCCGAGATCCTGTCCATGCTCGCCCGTGGCATGTCGAACAAGACCATCGCGCTTGTCCTGGACATCAGCCCGGGAACAGTGAAGTGGCACCTGAAGAACATCTATTTGAAGTTGTCGGCCAGCACTCGCAGGCATGCGGTGGACAGGGCACGCCTGTTGGGATTGATTCAACCCTGAGCCGGGCGCTTCACGTGTGCGGAACCGTCCGGGATTCCTTAAGCTAAGCCTGCATACGGGCAGTTCGTGGCGTGGTTGTGTGGCGCCGGCATGGCGGGCGCCACGACTACCGCCGCGGACGCGGTCAAACCGGCTGTCGGGAGGAAAGGATGGACAAGCCCCGCATCTTCCTGGGCTCATCGGCAAAGCAGGCCAAGCTCCTGCAGGGACTGACGCGCGGTCTCCAGGACGTCGCGCACGTGGAACCCTGGACCGCTTCGTTCAATCCCGGGACCACGACGCTGGAGCGCCTACTCGAACTCGTGCGCGAGGTCGATTTCGCCGCATTCGTGTTCGCTCAGGACGACTGGACCACCAACAGCCCTGCCCCTTCCGATCCCGAGGCAGCCGGCCAGGCTTCTCCGCGAGACAACGTCGTATTCGAGGCTGGATTGTTCGGCGGCGTCCTCGGAATGCGCCGGACTTTCATTCTCCACGCCAGTGGCGCAAAACTTCCCAGCGATCTCCTCGGCCTCACCTGCATACGGTACGAGGCGGAGATAACCGCTGCCGAGATGCGGAGCATCAACCAGAAACTTCGCAAGGCGATCGAGATCGAGGGCCGCATCGCCGGTGTCGAGGGTCTGTGGTGGCAGTTCTCCTTGACCGAGCGCTCCGAGGACCTTTCGGCCGTAAGCCTGTTGCGGATCTCGCGGGACCGCGACGGGATGCTCGAAGTGAACGGCCGCTCATGGCAGGCCGATGGCACGCTGTCGGCGCGCTACTGGAGCGAAGCGGCAAGGGAAAAAAAGGAACCGCCCGGCGTCTTTTACTATTGGAAGGGCGAAAGGCCCCGGCAGCCGAATGCGCCCCGATTGGACGGGACGGGAGAGATCCGGATGGAATCGGCTGATCGCGCAGCCGGTAACTGGACCAGTTCTTCGGACGCCAGCCCGAACGTCATGCGCACGTCGGGTATCTACCTGCGCGCCGATCCCGAGGACCTGGTCATCCTGGATGGGGCCGACGCCGGGAAACGCGCCCAGCTGCTCGCGGAGCGCCTGG
>DATDBD010000235.1:0-3195 GCA_036525015.1 Lysobacter sp. | reverse complement strand
CCAGCGGCCGTGTCCACCCCAAGCTGCACGAAGTCATCCATCGCGATTTCCTGGACTACCAGACCATCGAAGCGAAGCTGGAGGGGTTCGACGCCTGCTTCTTCTGCCTGGGCGTGTCTTCGGTGGGACTGACGGAAGCCGACTACACGCGTCTGACCTACGACTTCACCCTGGCGGCGGCGCGGACGCTCGCCCGCCTCAACCCGGCGATGACCTTCGTCTATGTAACGGGCGCCGGCACCGACAGCAGCGAGCTCGGTCGCAGCATGTGGGCTCGCGTCAAAGGGCGCACCGAGAACGAGTTGCAGCGCCTGCCGTTCAAGGCGGTGTACCTGTTCCGCCCCGGCGTCATCCAGCCGCTGCACGGCATCCGCTCCAAGACCGTCTGGACACAACGCTTCTACACGCTGGCCGGTCCGCTGCTGTCGGTGGCCCGCAAGCTGCTGCCGCATACCGTCCTGACTACCGAAAGCATCGGCCAGGCCATGCTTGCGGTGGCGCGCAGCGGCGCCGACCGACCCGTACTGGAAAGTCGAGATATTGAAGACCGCGCGCGCGAGACCGCGCGTCATGACTGAGGCACTTGCAGCACGGCCGCGTGCTCGCCGGCGCGCAGGCTGGACGATCGCGGGCCTGTTGTTCACCGGCGTTGTGACTGTTGCTTTGTTGAGCGGCTGGTCGTCGCTGGGCGCCTCAGCGGAAGGCGTGAGACTGGTGCGCCTGCAGCAATCCCCACAATGGCGCGACGGAACGTTCGTCAATCCCCAGGGCACCTGGGGCGATACGGGACACGCCTTGTCGCGCCTGTTCGAGCGCGTGCCCGGCGACGTGCCTGATGCACCGGTACCGGTCGTGCGCACGCATCCGATGCAACTGGCCACGGCATCGACGCGCGGGTTGCGCGTCACCTGGTTCGGTCACTCCAGCACGCTGGTCCAGATCGATGGCGTGAACGTGTTGACCGATCCACTCTGGAGCGATCGACCGTCGCCGCTGGCCTGGATCGGTCCCAAGCGCTGGTATGCCCCGCCGATCGCACTGGCGGACCTGCCACGCATCGATGCGGTCGTGATCTCCCACGATCACTACGATCACCTCGACCGCGCCACGATCCAGGCCATGCGGGGCTGGAAGACGATGTTCGTCGTGCCGCTGGGGTTGGGTGCACACTTGGCCCGTTGGGGCATCGCGGAATCGCGCATCAAAGAACTCGACTGGTGGGAATCCACGCGTGTGGGCGAGCTCGCCATCCACGCCACTCCGTCGCGGCACCATACCGGGCGGCTTTCGCCGCAGAGCGACAAGACCTTGTGGGCCGGTTATGCCCTGGTCGGTCCCAGTCACCGCGTCTATTACTCGGGCGACACGGGTTTCTTTCCCGGTCTGGCCGACATCGGGTCGCGCCTGGGCCCGTTCGACGTCGCCATGATCGAAGCGGGCCAATACGACCCGGATTGGCCGGACTGGCACCTCGGCCCGGAGCAGGCGGTCGAGGCCAGCCGCCTGGTGCGAGCCGAAGTGCTGATTCCGGTGCACTGGGCCTTGCTCAAACTCGCGCACCACAGCTGGACGGAACCGGCGGAGCGCGTGAGTGCCGCGGCCGCATGTCGCGGCGTGAAGGTCGCGATCCCTCCGCCCGGGCTGCCGCTCGACCTGCGTGAGGATGAGGCGTCGGCGAGATGGTGGCCTACGCTGTCCTGGCATACGGCCGCCGAACGACCCGTCGCTGCGACACGCAACGGCGCGGCGGACGATCGATTCCAACTTCCGACCTGTTCTGCAACGGCCGCCGTGCGGCCGCGGGAGACCTCGCAATGACCCCCAGCAAACCCGATTCGCATCTGGAACTCACGCTCGCCCAACCGGGCACCGACAAAAGCGAACTCGTGCGCGCCCTGCTTCGTGTCGACCTGGGCGCGCGGATCAACATCGACATGGACAACATGAACGTTTCCATCGAAGGCCGCTTCTGGAAGGACGACGTCATCGATGCCATCAAGGCACTGGGGTGTCGTGTGGCTTCAGTGAACGAGAGGCCACGCTCCGTCATGCGCCCCAGTTGGGCTACGAGCATGCTTGCGAACAGGTAGCCGGCCTGCCCGTCGCTCGCACGTCCCACGAAAATGACCCGGAGAATGAATGTTCGCCGTCGCGCCAGAGCGGGCGATAGCGCCTGGACACTGAACCTTTTTGGCCGACGCAGCAACGCGGTGCCGTTACCAAATTTCAGATGCCGGCCAGGCAAGGGAGAACCGCCGTGCTCGATTCAGTCGTCACCCTGCTGGGCGAAACGTCGGTACTGGCCAAGGGAGTGGATCCTCGCACATCGATCACGCGCCTGTACTCGGCTTTTTCGTCCGTGCATGCCTGCCAGGTCGATATCTTCGAGATGATCGAGCGGGCCATCGTCGACGGCGAGCCACTGGCGGACATTGTCCAGATGCTGCTGCATCGCCATGCCGAAGAAAATTCGGAGCGCATTGCCGTACTGGACGCCGTCCAACCGATCCTGGATCGCCGGGATCTCGGTCACCTGCATGCGTTCTTTTCGGCTCTGCGGGCCTACTTCGAGCAACTTCCCCTTTCCGGTGAGGGCGCGGCCGCCAGGGCGCTCGAAGAAGCCATCGCGAGCGCGGCCCGGGAACCGCGTTTGCTGCGCTCGCGGGGAGAATTGGCCCACGCCGCTGCGGTAGCCCTGCTGGCAGTCAAGCGCGGTGCCAGGCAAGTGGACGGCACCCATGTAGGGATCGACGCGGAAGCAGGTTGATCGCCGTCGACCGTTGCCGCGCCATGCACGGCTCTATGCGCTGCGAACATCGCTGAACAATTGGAAAAAGGCTGGCTTTCAAGGCGGCCAAGACACCTGTTCATTTCACTCCGCCTTTGCGTCGGAGTTCCTAGATTCCCTGCGCCCTGATAGATGAGCCGTAGGAGGAGCTGGCCGACAGGACTCGAGACTGCCTACCCACTGAGGAGCCGGCAGGCGCACGACTGCCTGCCGGCGATGTACTGGAATTGGTGTAGTTGAGGGTTGCCACAATGCTTAACTTTCCACTTTCGAACCTTGATGGCGCGGAGAACCGCGCAAAGCGGCTCGTGAGCAGCGCGAAGGAAACGAACGATTGGCTGACGCTGCAGCAGTTGTGGTGTGTCCTCAGGAACGAGGAAATGACTTACGCGCCAGGCGAGGCGCGC
>DATDBD010000234.1:0-15666 GCA_036525015.1 Lysobacter sp. | reverse complement strand
CCATTGCAATGCGACACCTTGCTGCATAAACGACCAAGCCCGCCGGAAGGCGGGCCTGGTCTGCATCGGTGCGGCGGCGGCTTACAGGATGTAACGACTAAGATCCGGGTCCTTCACCAGCTCGCCCAGGTGCAAGTCGACATAGGCACGGTCGATGCGGACAGCCTGGCCGCCGCGGTCCGGCGCCTCGAAGCTGAGCACGTCGAGCAGGCGCTCCAGCACGGTGTGCAGGCGGCGTGCGCCGATGTTCTCCTGGCGCTCGTTGACCTGCGCGGCGATCTCGGCGAGCCGTTCGACGGCATCGCTGCCAAACTCGACGGTGACGCCTTCGGTCTTCAGCAGTTCGATGTATTGCGTGATCAACGCGGCCTTGGGCTCGGTGAGGATGCGGACGAAGTCATCCTTGCTCAGCGCACCGAGTTCCACGCGGATCGGGAAGCGGCCCTGCAATTCCGGGATCAGGTCGCTGGGCTTGGCCAGGTGGAACGCGCCGGAGGCGATGAAGAGGATATGGTCGGTATTGACCGGACCGTATTTGGTGCTGACGGTCGAGCCTTCCACCAGCGGCAGCAGGTCGCGCTGCACGCCTTCGCGGCTGACGTCGCCGCCGCCGATCGTTTCGCTGCGCTTGGCG
This sequence comes from Lysobacter sp., assembly GCA_036525015.1. GTDB lineage: Bacteria > Pseudomonadota > Gammaproteobacteria > Xanthomonadales > Xanthomonadaceae > Lysobacter_J. The sequence goes on along the minus strand of DATDBD010000234.1, from coordinate 15,032 downwards.
ACCTTGTCGATTTCGTCGATGAAGACGATGCCGTGCTGCTCGCAGGCTTCGATCGCGGCCTCGCGGACGTCGTCCTCGTTGACCAGCTTGCCGGCCTCCTCCTCGGTCAGCTGCGTGCGCGCGGTGCTGATCGTCATCGTCTTGCGATGGGTCTTGGCGCCGGCCACCTGCGAGAACATCTGGCGCAGCTGCTGGCCCATCTCCTCCATGCCGGGGGGCGCCATGATGTCGACGCCGACGTTCACCGCCGTTTCGATCTCGATTTCGCGCTCGTCCAGCGCGCCGCTGCGCAGTTGCTTGCGCAGCTTGGCGCGGGTTTCATTGGCCTCCGCGGAATTGGACTGCGCGGACGGCTCGTCCTTCGTGGCCTCGGTCGGGTTGAAGCCGAACACCGTGTTGGAAGTGCCCGCGCGACGAGGCAACAGCGCATCGAGGATGCGCTCCTCGGCGCGCTCCTCGGCCTGCGTGCGCACACGCTGCTTGGCCTGCTCGCGGTACAGCTTGACGGCGGTGTCGGCCAGGTCGCGCACGATCTGCTCGACGTCTTTTCCGACGTAGCCGACCTCGGTGAAGCGCGTGGCTTCGACCTTGACGAACGGCGCGTTGGCCAGCGTCGCCAGGCGGCGCGCGATCTCGGTCTTGCCGACCCCGGTCGGGCCGATCATCAGGATGTTCTTCGGCATCACCTCGTTGCGCAGCTCCAGCGGCAACTGCATGCGGCGCCAGCGGTTGCGCAGTGCGATGGCGACGGCGCGCTTGGCTGCCTGTTGGCCGATGATGTGTCGGTCGAGCTCCTGCACGATCTCGCGCGGCGTCATGGTGGTGTTGCTGGTGTCGGGCTTGTTGGGCATTGGATTGGCTCTTGCTCGTCATTCCCGCGCAGGCGGGAATCCAGTGTCTGGCGGTATCGGCGAAAGTCGCTGGATCCCCGCCTTCGCGGGGATGACGACTCAAAGCTCTTCGATGACGACGTTGCGGTTGGTGTAGATGCAGACATCGCCGGCGATATTGATCGCTTCGGTGGCGATGGCCCTGGCGTCGAGCTGCGTGTGCGCCATAAGCGCGCGTGCGGCCGACAGCGCATACATTCCACCGGAGCCGATCGCGATGATGCCGTCTTCCGGTTCGATGACATCGCCGGTACCGCTGATGATCAGCGAGGTTTCCTTGTCGGCGACCGCGAGCAGGGCCTCCAGCTTTCCGAGGCGACGTTCGGTGCGCCAGTCCTTGGCCAGTTCGACCGCGGCACGGGTGAGCTGGCCGTGCTTCTCGAGTTTTGCCTCGAACAGCTCGAACAGCGTGAACGCATCGGCGGCGGCGCCGGCAAATCCGGCCACCACCTGGCCGTCACGGCCAAGGCGGCGCACCTTGCGTGCGTTGGCTTTCATCACCGTGTGGCCGAGCGTGACCTGGCCGTCGCCGGCCACCGCCACGCGGCCGTCGCGGCGCACCGAGACGATGGTGGTGGCGTGAAAAACGTTGGGATTTTGACTCGGGTCCATGCGACCTCCGGGGTGTCCCGAACAGAAGTGGGGTCGGCGGGGGCGGCTTCAAGACGTGTCCGGATGCAGGAGCAACGTCAACCGCCCTTCCCCTCTTCCGCCCTCCACCCATAAGGGGAGAAGAAACGGCGAAGTCCTTGGCCTCTTTCGGGCCCTTCTTCTTCGGGCTTTCTCCCGTAGCCGGGAGAAAACAAACCCCTTTCCCCTTGCGGGAGAGGGAGAGGCGCGAAGCGCGCAGGAGAGGGTTACGGCTTGCGCTTCGCCCGCGGGTGCGCCGCGTCGTACACCTTGGCCAGATGCTGGTAATCCAGGTGCGTGTAGATCTGCGTGGTGGCGATGTCGGCGTGTCCGAGCAATTCCTGCACGCCGCGCAAGTCGCCGGAGGATTCGAGGATGTGGCTGGCGAACGAATGCCTCAGCAAGTGAGGGTGCACGCGCTTGAACAACCCCTGCTGCTGCGCGAGGTGGCGCATGCGCAACTGCACCGCGCGCGGCGTGATCGGGCCACCACCGCGACCGGGGAACACCGGCGCGTCGTTGGCACCTGCGCTGGCCGCACGCCACTGCGACAATGCCTTGCGCGCATGCGAACCCACAGGAACGCTGCGCTGCTTGCGGCCCTTGCCGAGCACATTGACCAGGTTGTCGGCCAGGTCGATGTCGCGCCAGCGCAACGCGCACAACTCCGACAGGCGCACGCCGGAGGAATAGAACAGTTCCAGCAGTGCGCGATCGCGCAGGCCCAGCGGCGCGTCGGTCGGAACCTCGACCAGCGCCTTGGCTTCGTCCGGATCGAGCACTTGGGGCAGCTTGCGGGGCGCCTTGGGCGAACGGATCACCGCCGCCGGACTGGAGGCCAGCCGGCCCTGCCGGACCAGCCAGCCGTAGAAGCTGCGGCACGCCGAAAGCCGGCGCTGCAGGCTCTTGGGCGACAGTCCCCGCCGGTGCTCGGCAGCGACGAAGGCACGGATCTGCTCGGCGTGCAGCGCCTCGACTTCCTCGCCCTGCTTGTTCGCCCATTCGGCCAGCGCGCCGAGGTCGCGCCGGTATGCGTCGAGGGTGTGCGCCGACATGTGGCGCTCGACGATGATGTGGGCGAGAAAGTCGGCGATCGCCTGGTGTCCGTCGCCCGGGCGAACCGCTTCGTTTTCGTCATCCGGGCGAACGCCAGGATCCATTTTGATCTTGTCTTTCACGCGCAAGAGCAACAGCAAAATGGGTAACTCGCCGCGCTCGCCCTCCGGGTCGTTCCTTCGGAACGATCGGCGCGCAGCGCGCTCGTCCAGCTTTCGCTGGAATGACGGAAACGCTCTGGCACGTCGTTAACTGGCATACCTCTTCAGTGCAGTGGCCAGCGATTCGCCCATCATGCGCAGGAACAGCGTGCCCATGCCGGGGAAGAAGCGGTTCGGATCGCGGCTGCCGACCGCCACCAGGCCAACCCCGGGCAACGCGATCAACGCGGTCGACTGCACCTCTTCGGCGCGCATGCCATACAGCAGCGCGTGCTTTTCCGGTTGCAGGCGCCCGCACAGCGTATCGCCGTCGGCCAGGCAGTCGCGGAACGGCGCCAGGCGCGCATCGTCGGCGGCGATGACCTGCAGCCAATCGGCATCGCCCAGGCCTTCGATCGGCGCGAACAGCACCAGCCGCACCAGGTCGCCGTTGAAATCCTCGGCCAGGCTGGCGGCCATCGCGCGCAGCGTGTCGGCGGCGCTGGTCTGGCGCATCAGGCCGAGCGTGAGCTGGTGCGTGCGCACCGACAGGCGCTCGTTCTCCTGCGCGTTGCCGAACAGCTCCTGCAGGCGCCGCGACAGTTCGCGGTTCTTGTCGCGCAGCACTTCCAACTGATAGCTGGCCAGCGATGAGGCCGAGCCCTCCTCGCGCGGCACCACCAGGCTCAGCGCCAGGTCGGGAAACTGCTGCAGGAATCGTGGATGCCGGCGCAGCCAGGTCGCGACTTCGTGCGCGCCGAGCTTTTCCTGGGTCTCATTCATGCGGTCCACTCCCCTTCGAAAACGAATGCGGTCGGCCCCGACATCGACAGCGGCGCCTCGTCGGACGGCCACTGGATGCGCAATTCGCCTCCGGGCAGCGCGATGACGACGTCGCGATCAACGTGGCCTCGACGCATCATCACCGCAGCGGCCGCACAGGCGCCACTGCCGCACGCCAGAGTCTCGCCGGCGCCGCGCTCGTACACCCGCAGGCGCACGCGCTGGCGCGTTTCGACCTGGGCGAAGCCGACATTGACCGATTCCGGGAACACCGGCTGCGCCTGCAGCAGCGGGCCGATCGTGCCGACCGGCGCGTTTTGCACGTCCTCGACTTCGATCACGGCGTGCGGGTTTCCCATCGACACCGCGCCAAAACCGATCACGGTCGCGTCGATGGTGAGCACGTACTCGCCCTGCACGGCGTCGTAGCCCTGCATCGGCACGTGCGCCGGCGCGAAATCGGGCACGCCCATGACCACCCGGAACCGGCCTCCGGGCAGTCGGGTCACGGCATGCGCGCCCACGGGACTGTCCAGCACGAACTCATCGCCGGTGGCCGAACCATCGCGCACCAGCCAGGCGGCGATGCAGCGCGCGCCGTTGCCGCATTGCTGCGACGAGGATCCATCGGAATTCCAGATCCGGTAGCTGGCGACGGCGCCGTGCGTGCGCGGCGGCTCAACCGTAAGCAGTTGGTCGTAGCCCACGCCGGTATGGCGGTCGCCTATCGCACGGCACAGTTGCGCATCGGGCGCCGGCTGGCCGTTGCGCAGGTCGACCACGACGAAGTCGTTGCCGGCGCCATGCATCTTGGTGAAAGGCAGTTTCACGAGCGGGCGCGTTGCTCAGCCATCGCCGTCGTCGGCCGGCGGCGGCGGTTTGGCCGGGTCGTCGGTCGGAGGCTTGTCCTTGGTCGGCTCGTCGGCCTTGGGCGGCGGCTCGGTCGTATCGGTAGGAACCTCGACCGGCGTCGTTTCGGCGCCTTCCGGCGGCAGCGTGTCCGCATCGACCGTCACCGGCTTGGGCGGCAGTACCAGCGGGCCCTTGTTGCCGCATCCGGCCAGCGCCAGCGGCAACACGATCAACAGCAGTGCGGTGCGTGCATTCATGCCCGCAGTGTAGCCCGCGACCCCATTCGAAACGAAGCGGGCCGAAAGCAGGCGCGCCGGCGCGGTGTTCAGCGTGGCGGTTCGGGACGCGACCACAGCCAGACCGCGACCACGGCCATGATCGCGGTTCCAGTCGCGGCCATCCAGGTACGCGGCGCGGTGAGGAACAGGATCACCGCGCAGGCCGACATCATCGTCACCGCCAGTCGCTTGGCGCGGCGGCTGACCGCACCGTGCGCCTGCCAGTCGCGGATCATCGGGCCGAACTGGCGGTGGGCCAGCAGCCAGGCATGCAGCCGTTGCGAGCCGCGTGCCGCCGCGAACGCGGACAACAGCACGAACGGCACCGTGGGCAATCCGGGCACGACGATGCCGACCAGGCCGAGCACGAGGGCGGCATAGGCCAGCAGCCACCACGCCCAGCGCAGACGCACGCGTCCGGTGTCGGCCGGCGCTGGCGGGGAGGCGCGTTGGAAGTCGGGTTCTGGCACTGGCGGGGGCGTGCGGTTCGGCACGCGCAGCATAGCGGCCGGGGGGCATATCCGATGGGGAAAGTTTGCCGGCGAGAGGAGCTTCGTGCGGCGTCGCGGCCCCTCACGCCAGCCCTCTCCCGTAGGCGGGAGAGGGGGCGTTTCCGGGGGGCGGACTGATGTTGCGCGATGGAAGGCCGGCGCTACGCCGGTGATCACGGCGCGCGACGACTAGCCAAGCCTTTGTCCCCTCTCCCGCTTACGGGGAGGGGCCGGGGTTAGGGCGTTCTACCAGCGCCTGCCGCCTTACTTCGCCGCAGGCGGCGCCGTCCCAGCCCCGCCGACACCCAACTGGTCGAGCATGAACGCATACATCTCCGACAGCTCGCGGTAGCGACGGAAGCGGCCGGACTTGCCGCCGTGGCCGGCGTCCATGTTGGTGCGGAACAATACCGGCGCCGGCGACGTATTGAGGTCGCGCAGCCGCGCCACGTATTTCGCCGGCTCCCAGTACTGCACCTGCGAGTCCCACAGACCGGTGCCGACGAACATCGCCGGGTACGCCTGCGCCTTGAGGTTGTCGTAGGGCGAGTAGGACAGCATGTAGTCGTAGTAGTCCTTCTTTTCCGGGTTGCCCCACTCGTCGTACTCGTTGGTGGTCAGCGGGATGGTCGGATCGAGCATCGTGGTGACCACGTCGACGAACGGCACCTGCGACAGGATCACGCGATAGTGGTCCGGCGCCAGGTTCGAGATCGCACCCATCAGCAGGCCGCCCGCGCTGCCGCCGTAGGCGGCGACGCGGTCCTGGGCGGCATAGCCCTGCTTGACCAGGAAGTCAGTGACGTCGATGAAGTCGGTGAAGGTGTTCTTCTTCTTGAACAGCTTGCCCTCGTCGTACCACTTTCGGCCCATCTCCTGGCCGCCGCGGATGTGCGCGATCGCGTAGACCATGCCGCGGTCGAGCAGGCTCACCACCGGGCCGTTGAAGCGCGGGTCGGTCGAGCTGCCGTAGCTGCCATAGGCGTACTGCAGCATCGCCGCCTTGCCGTTCTTCTCGAAGCCCTTTCTGTAGACCAGCGACACCGGCACCTTGGTACCGTCGCGCGCGATCGCCCACAGCCGCTCGGTCACGTACTTGTCGGGGTCGTAGCCCAGAACGGGTTCGCGCTTGAGCAGCTTGCGCTCGCCGGTCTCGATGTTGACCTCGAAAGTGGTCGTCGGCGTGGTCAGCGAGGTGTAGCTGTAGCGCAGCCACGGCGTATCGGGTTCGGCATTGACCGACAGGCCCATCGCGTAGGCGGGCTCGTCGGCCTTGACGTATTCCTCGCGGCCGTCCTTGCGCAGCAGGCGCAGGCGCTCCAGGCCGTCGGAACGCTCCGACACCGCGGTAAAGCCGTCGAACAGCTCGAAGCCCTCGATGAAGACGTCGTCGCGGTGCGCGACCCATTCCTTCCATTCGCTGCGCGAACGCGCGCCGTCGGCGGCGGTCACGATCTTGAAGTTGGGGGCGAGCTTGCCATCGGCGCCCGGCGCGTTGGTGCGGATCACCCAACGGCCGTCGAGGTGATCGGCGCTGTACTCGACATCGCGCTCGCGCTTGGCCAGCACGGCGAACTCACGCGGGTCGGCGGCCGAAGCGCAGCGGGTCTCGCTCGACACGGTGCTTTCCACGCCGATGCAGATGAACTTGTCGTCGCGGGTGCGGCCGATGCCCATGTAGAAGCTGTCGTCGTGCTCCTCGTAGACCAGCACGTCATGCGAGGCCGGCGTGCCCAGCACGTGCTTCTTCACGCGCACGGTGAGCAGGGTCTCGGGGTCGTTCTCGACGTAGAACAGCGTGCGGTTGTCGTCGGCCCAGACCAGGTTGGGCGAGACGCCCTTGATCTCGTCGGCGAACACCTCGCCGGTAGCGATGTCCTTGACGCGCACGGTGTACTGGCGCCGGCCGACCGCGTCTTCGGCCCAGGCCAGCAGGCGGTTGTCCTGGCTGACGGCCCAGTCGCCGACGCTGAAGTAGTCCCTGTCCTTGGCCATCGCGTTGACGTCGAGCAGGATCGCCTCAGCGGCGTCCATCACCCCTTCGCGGCGCGCGTAGATCGGATAGTCCTGGCCGGTCTGAAAGCGGGTGTAGTACCAGTAGCCGCGCTCGCGGTACGGCACCGAGCTGTCGTCCTGCTTGATGCGGCTGACGATCTCCTCGTACAGCTTGTTCTCCAGCGGCTTCAGCGGCGCCATCGCGGCATCGACGTAGGCGTTCTCGGCATTGAGGTAAGCCAGCATCTCCGCGTTCTTGCGGGCGTCGTCGCGCAGCCAGTAGTACTCATCCTCGCGCTGCGCGCCGAAGGGCGCCTTGACGACATGCGGCTTCTTGCCGGCATCGGGCGGTGTGGACTGGGAGGCAGCGGTGGACGCGTTGGACATGGCGGATAGGGTCATCAGGAAGGCGGCCGAAAGCAGGAGACAGGTTGATTTCATAGTTGGGTCCGGTTTTGGACGACGCAATGGGGCTTATGGCGATGTGATGGTGCCGCGGCTTCGTCGCGCCCCCCTCTTCCGCCCCTTCGGGCCACCTTCTCCCGCAAAGGGAGGAGGAAAAGCAACAACACGCCGACGCGCAGCGGCCAGAGAGAGGGGATGATGCGGCGTCTCATCCACTCAACGCCTTCCACAGGAAGCAGAAAGCCAGCGCGCTCATATGCGCCGCCTGCGCATTGTTGGCCGAACCGCCGTGCCCGCCCTCGATGTTCTCGTAGTAGCGCACGTCCTTGCTGGCCTCGAGCATCTTCGCCGCCATCTTGCGGGCGTGGCCGGGATGCACGCGGTCGTCGCGGGTGGAGGTCATGAAGATCGCCGGCGGGTAATCGCGCTGCGCATCGAAAAGGTGGTAGGGCGAGAAGGTGCGGATGTACTCCCAATCGGCGCTATCGGGATCGCCGTACTCGGCCATCCACGAGGCGCCGGCCAGCAGATGGCTGTAGCGCTTCATGTCGAGTAGCGGCACCTGCACGACCACGGCGCCGAACAGATCCGGATAGCGAGTGAGCATGTTGCCGGTGAGCAGGCCGCCGTTGCTGCCGCCCTGGATGCCCAGGTGCCCGGTCGAGGTGATCCGGCGCGAGATCAGGTCCTGCGCGACCGCCGCGAAATCTTCGTACGCCTTGTGGCGGTTGGCCTTCAGCGCGGCCTGGTGCCAACGCGGGCCGTACTCGCCGCCGCCGCGGATGTTGGCGACCGCGTATACGCCGCCCTTCTCCAGCCACCCCTTGCCGACGCTCCCCGAATACGCCGGCGTCAGCGAAATCTCGAAGCCGCCGTAGCCGTAAAGCAGGGTCGGCGTGTCGCCGTCGAGCTTGAGGTTCTTCGGGCACACCAGGAAGTACGGCACGCGGGTGCCGTCCTTGGACGTGGCGAAGTGCTGTTCGATGACCTTACCGCTGGCATCGAAGAACGCCGGCATCGTCTTGAGCACTTCAGGCGCCTGCCCCAGCTGTGCCAGCGACAGCGTGGTCGGCGTCAGGTAGTCGGTCGCGGTCAGCCAGACCGCGTCGCTGTCGTCGCGGTCCACGGCGGCTACGTCGAGCGTGCCGAAGGAAGGCGCGCCTGTGAACTCCCTGCGCGTCCATTGTCCTGCCGCGGGCGTCATCACGCTCAGGCGGTTCTTGACGTCGTCGAGCACGTTGACCACCAGGTGCGACTGCGTCCAGGTGCAGCCGGCCAGCGACGTGCGCTGCGTCGGCGTGAACAAGGCGGTGAACTCGCGCTTGCCGGCCATGAACTCGTCGAACCGCGCCGCGATCAGGCTGCCGATCGGCCAGGTCTTGCCGCCGGCCTCGTACGGCTCGCGCAGCTCCAGCAGCAACCACTGCTTGTGCACCGACTTGTTGGCCGAGTTGGGCGCATCGACCTTGGCCAGCGCGCCGTCGGCAGCGCGCGGATCGCGCAGGTCGCGTAGATATAGCTCGTCGTTGTAAAAGGCGAGCGTGCGGCTGACGAAATCGCGCTCGAAGCCCGGCGTGTGGTCGTGGTAGGCGGCGATGTACATGTCATCGGACCTGCCTTCGTAGACCATCGTCGCCGATTCGATCGGCGTGCCGCGCTTCCACTGCTTGACGATGCGCGGGTAGCCGGAGCTGGTCATCGACGACGCACCGGAGGCGTCCGGACCGAAGTCGGTGAAGACGTAGACGGTGTCGCGGTCGATCCAGCCCAGCGCGCCCTTCGCCTCGGCGCGGAAGAAACCGTCTTCGACCCAGGCCTTCGTCGTCAGGTCGAACTCGCGAGTGACGTCGGCATCGGCGCCGCCGCGCGACAGCGCGATCAGGCAGCGCCCGGGTGCTTCACCCGGCGGCGGCTTCAGCCAGTCCGCGCCATGCCATACCCAGTTCTCGCCTTCGGCCTGGTTGAGCGCGTCCAGGTCGATGACGGTTTCCCATTGCGGATCGGGCTTGCGGTATTCCTCCAGCGTGGTGCGCCGCCACAAGCCGCGCTCGTGCCGTTGGTCCTTCCAGAAGTTGTAGTAGTACGCACCGATCTTCTCGACGGCAGGAATCTTGGCGTCGGAGTCGAGGATGGCGCGGATGTCGGATTCGAGCTGCCTGAATTGCGGCGTGGCCGCCAGTTCGGCCTCGGACTCGGCATTTCGCGCGCGGACCCAGGTCAGCGAGCGCTCACCGGTGATGTCCTCGAGCCAGGCATAGGGGTCATCGGACACGTGGGGACTCCGTGGCGTGAACGGCGCCGGAGACCGAGGCAGGCGTGCGCGGTTCCGGCGAGCGACGACGCTAGCACAGCGTGTCCGCATCCCCGCCTGCCGGAGGTCAGGCGGGCCACCGTTGCGGTGCGATCCCGGATGCCGGTTTCAAGCCGCGCGGTCAGGCCACGCGGTCAGGCCGCGCGGGAAGCGATGTCGCGCCGCGGCGACGGCATGGCACGACGGCGCGCCTGCGTGCCGGGGCGACGGCGGCGCGACGACACCGTCACGGCCCGTGGCTGCGCCGGCTCGGACAGGGAAAATCCGGGCAGACGAAAGCGGTGCAGCGCCCACCAGGCCGAAAGCGGCATCGCGAGAAGCCACAGCGGCATCCAGCCGAACGTGTCGCTGAAGCCGCGGGCGGCGGGGAGCAGGACGACCAGCACCGCGCCGATGGCGATGGCGTAGTGCAGCAGGCCTTCGAGCGTCGGGGTGATGGGCGTGCTGTCGATCGTGCTGTCGATCGTGCGGTCGATCGTGCGGTCGATAGGCGCGCGGTCAGTCAACGAGGGGGCGATGTCGCGGCGGGACGGGATCATGGCGCTGGCTCCTGGTGGATGGGGCCAGCGTGCCGGGGGGACATCTCATGGGCTGCGACGGCCCTCTCCCTGGCCGCTTGCGGCCTTCCCTCTCCCACCAGGGGAGAGGGGCTGACCTTCTCAACCTCACTCGCCGAAAGAACTACGTCCTTCTCCTTGTTGGAGAGGGAAGGTGCGGAGGGCCTCAGCCGTCGTAGTTACTCAACGCCAGCGACAACAACGCACGCGCCTGCTCGCGCAGCGAGGCCGGTTCGAGGATCTCGGCGTCGGCGCCGTAGTGCATCACGTCCATCAGCAATTCGCGCCCGGTGCTGTAGGGCACCTTGAGCTCGTAACGTCCGTCGGACAGGAAGCGCCCCTGCTGCTGCGAGTGCCAGTGCTCGTCGGCGACCCAGCGCGCGGCCTTGGCGCTGAACACGATGGTCGCCCAGCCCTTGGGCTCGCCGGAAAAAATGCCGTAGCTCGACGCCAACTGGCGATCGAGCTCCTCGTCGGGCACGTCGCGCACCGGCTGGTCCAGCAGCTTGGCTCCGCCGATGCGGTCGACGGCAAAGCTGCGCAGGCCCTCGCGGCCGTGGTCCCAGGCATCGAGGTACCAGTTCTCGCGGTAATGCGTCAGCCGCTGCGGCGAGACCGTGCGCCGCGTCTTCTCGTCGGTGGAACGTGCGCGGTATTCGAAACTGATCTGCTTGCGGTCCAGCACGGCGGTGGCGACCACGCGGAACGCGGTTTCGTCGAGCTTGCGTGTGCGATGCGGAATGACGCGCACGCGTTCGACCGGCACGCGGCGGCCGCCGGCATGCTCGTCCAGCAACTTCTCGATGCGGTGCTGAAGCGGGGCCAGTGCGGTCGACAGCACCCCGCCACCACTGCGCACCAGCAACTGCTGCGCGGCCAGCAACGAATGCAGCTCTTCCGAACTCAGCCACAGGCCGGGCAGTTCGAAGCGCTCGCCGTCGTTGTGGTCGTAGCGGAATCCGGCCTCGCCATTGCCAACGACGGGCGCCATCAGGTAATCGCGCAGGTAGGCCAGGTCGCGATAGACCGTGGCGCGCGAGCACTCCAGGTCTTCCTGCAGGCGCTGCACCGTGACCGGATACCGCGCGGCGCTGAGGATGCGGTGCAGGGCGTGGATGCGTTCGATGCGTTCCATGGCAGGCGAGGTCCGGCGGTGGGGCTTGCGGCTGCCTAGCATCGCATATGCGCTTTACCGCCGAAGACAGGCACCGGCCCGGAACGCGACCTGGGCCAGCAAAAACGCGCCGTCGTGGGTGCAACCCGCCGGCTGTCGGGTTAACCGATTCCTAACTGCGCCGACGCCAGACTCCGTGCCGGACAAGGACGGGGCCGGCATGCGCACGACAAGGACGTTCCAGGGCGATCACGTGATCGCGGCGATCATCGTGGTCATCATCCATCTGGTTACAGCGTGGGGGTTGGCGCGCCTGCTGCGTGGCGAGGCTTCGACGGCAGTGACGAGCGCCACTCACGTGACGCGCATCCACTTCATCCATCGACCGCGCCAGGCGCCAGATACCGCGATGCCGCCACCGACAGGCGTGGAGATACCCCGGCGGCGCCGATCATCGACCAGCATTTCCAGTCCGCCGCCTCGCCAACACGTTGAGCCCGCGCCCGCCCGGAGCGGAGCGCTATCGGCGGTGCTGATCGGACAGGCCCGGCAATGGGCGCAGCAGCAGGCACGATCGGAAGCGGGGCACGGCGATGCCTTCGAGCGCGCCAATCCGTTGTCGGACGAGTTCCGGCCGACCCGCGGACACTTCCGTTTCCGCGAACCGCTTTCGGTCGCCGTCGTCGTCGACAAGATCGGCAAGGTGTTTGGGGGAGCCGGCTACGAAGCCGATCCGTGTCCGCAGAACCGGCGGAACATCGCCGAACTGGCGCCACAGGGCGACAGTGCCGCACTGCAGCAGGAGGTGGAGTTCGAGCGGCGATATTGCCGGCCGTAGTCAGCCGCCATCGCGTTCGACTTCGCGTTCGACGTTGGGACGGCTGCGGGGGCACAATGCGCCCATGCGCGCGCCCGCCGAACCCGTCATCGACACCTCGCCCTCGCCCGGCGACGAGGTCAAGACCACCACGTGCTACATGTGCGCATGCCGCTGCGGCATCAAGGTGTGGCTGAAAGACGGGCAGATCCGCTATCTGCAGGGCAACCCGGAACACCCGGTCAACCGCGGCGTGCTGTGCGCGAAGGGTTCGGCCGGGATCATGCAGCACTACTCGCCGGCGCGGCTGGACAAGCCGCTGCTGCGCGTGGGCGAGCGCGGTTCGGGCGAATTCCGCGAGATCTCCTGGGACGAGGCGCTCGACATCGCGACGTCGTGGCTCAAGCCGATCCGCGAACGCAATCCCGACGAACTGGCGTTCTTCACCGGGCGCGACCAGTCGCAGGCGCTGACCGGCTGGTGGGCGCAGCAGTTCGGCACGGTCAACTACGCGGCGCACGGCGGTTTCTGCTCGGTCAACATGGCCGCCGGCGGGTTGTACACGCTGGGCGGCAGCTTCTGGGAGTTCGGCGAGCCCGACTGGGAACATTCGCAGTACCTGATGCTGTGGGGCGTAGCCGAAGACCACGATTCCAATCCGATCAAGCTCGGCCTGGGTCAGCTCAAGGCGCGTGGCGCCAAGATCGTCGCGGTCAATCCGGTGCGCAGCGGCTACGGCGCGATCGCCGACGAATGGATCGGCATCCGCCCCGGCACCGACGGATTGTTCGCGTTCGCACTGATCCACGAACTGCTGAAGGCCGATCGCATCGATCTGGACTATCTGGTGCGCTACACCAATGCGCACTGGCTGGTGGTGCGCAATCCGGGAGGCGCGGACGATGGCCTGTTCGCGCGCGATGCGCAGGGGCGGCCCCTGTGTTGGGATCGCAATGCTACTGCCCCTTCGCTGCGCGAAACGGAGGGAGCACAGGCGTTCGCCGACGATGTCGGCATCTCTCCTTCGGTGGTCGGCGAGTACGTATTGGCCGACGGCCGCCGCACGGTGCCCGCGTTCCACCTGCTCGCCGAACGCTATCTCGATCCGCAGTACTCGCCCGATGCGGTCAGCGAGCGCTGCGGCATTCCGGCCGACACCATCCGACGTATCGCGCGCGAACTGGCCGAAGCCGCCTTCGACCGCAGCTTCTCCCTGCCCATCGCCTGGACCGACGCATGGGGCCGCGAGCATGCGGACATGCCGGGCCGGCCGGTGTCGATGCATGCCATGCGCGGCATCAGCGCGCACAGCAACGGCTTCCACACCTGCCGCGCCCTGCATCTGCTGCAGTTGTTGCTCGGCGCGGTCGACACGCCAGGTTCGTTCCGCTACCAGCCGCCGTTCCCGAAACCCATCCCGCCGCCGAACCGCCCCGGCAAGTCGCGACAGGCCAACGGCGTGCTCGACGCGGCGCCGCTGGGCTTCGTGCACGGCCCCGAAGACCTCGTCGTCGATGCGCAGGGACAGCCGCGGCGCATCGACCACGCCTTCTCGTGGGCGTACCCGCTGTCGGCGCACGGAATGATGCACACCGTGATCCGCAACGCCTGGGCCGGCGATCCCTACCGGATCGATACGCTGATGATGTTCATGGCCAACATGAGCTGGAACTCGGCGATGAACACCACTCAGACGATCGGCTGGCTGACCGACAAGGGCGCCGACGGCGAGTACCGCATCCCGCGCATTATCTACGCCGATGCCTACGCATCCGAGATGGTCGCCTACGCCGACCTGGTGCTGCCGGACACGACCTACCTGGAGCGTTTCGACGCGATCTCGCTGCTCGACCGCCCGATCTCCGACGCCGACGGCGCCGCCGATGCGATCCGCCATCCGGTGCTGGACCCGGCCAAGCAGAGGGAAGGCCGCGACGTGCGCGGCTTCCAGTCGGTGCTCATCGAACTCGGCGCGCGCGTCGGCCTGCCAGGCCTGCTCAACGAGGACGGCTCAGCGAAGTACCGCGACTACGCCGACTACATCGTGCGCCACGAGCGCGCACCTGGCGTCGGCCTGCTCGCAGGCTGGCGCGGCGAACACGGCGAACTGGAAGCCAAGGGCCAGCCCAATCCCGAACAGCTGCAACGCTATATCGACAACGGCGGCTTCTGGCGCAGCGAAGTGCCCGAGCATGCGCGCTACTTCAAGATGGCCAACCGCGGGTATCTCGACTGGGCGCAGCGCATGGGCTTCATGGGCCACGCCGATCCGGTGGTGCTGCAACTGTATTCCGAGACCCTGCAGAAGTTCCGCCTGGCCGCGCAGGGGCATGGCGCTCTGCAGCCGCCGGCGGAGCACCGCGAACGAGTCGCCACGTATTTCGATCCGTTGCCGATCTGGTACGAGCCGTTCGAGGGCGCGCAGATCGATGACCTCGATACGCGCTTCCCGCTCAGCGCCGTCACCCAGCGGCCCATGTTCATGTACCACGCCTGGGGTTCGCAGAACGCCTGGCTGCGGCAGATCACCACGCGCAACTACCTGTACCTGCATCCGGACACCGGTGCGCGCTACGGCATCGGCGAGGAGGACTGGATCACCGTCACCTCGCACCTGGGCACGATCACCGTGCAGGCGCGGTTCGCCGGCAACGTGCAACCCGACACGGTGTGGACCTGGAACGCGATCGGCAAGCGCCGTGGCGCCTGGCGG
>DATDBD010000233.1:0-3591 GCA_036525015.1 Lysobacter sp. | reverse complement strand
CCTCGCCCGCAGTCGGGAGAGGGCCGGGATGAGGGCGCTGTGCAAGACGAGCCCGAAGCTGACGCCGCCGTGACTTCGACGCCGGGCCAGGTGCTGGCGATCCTCACCGCCGACTGTATGCCGGTTCTTTTCTGCGCGGACGACGGCCGCGAGATCGGCGCCGCGCATGCCGGCTGGCGCGGGCTGGCCGCCGGTGTGCTTGAAAACACAGTGCGGGCCATGTCGACGTCGCCTGACCGCCTGCGTGCCTGGCTGGGTCCGGCCGCCGGGCCAGGACACTACGAGATCGGAGAAGAGGTCTACGACGCCTACGTCTCGCAGGACTGGGGTGCTGGCGCGGCGTTCGTCACCACGCGCCCGCACCACTGGCGCGTCGACCTGTATGCGCTGGCGCGGCGCCGCCTGCAGGCGCTTGGCATCGATGCCGGAAAAATCCACGGCGGTGGGCTATGCACGATCGCCGATCCGCAACGCTTCTTCTCGCACCGCCGCGACCCGCGCACCGGCCGCATGGCCTCGCTGATCTGGATCGAGCCGGGCCGATGAGCGCGCCCGTGTCGACTCCGCTGTACCGGCAGCTGCTGGCAGCGCAGTTCGACACACTGCCGCCCAAGGTGCGCGCGTTGCACGAGCGCAGCGGCCTGCGCCGTTATCACGGCAAGGTCGAGGTCGAGCGCGGCGGCGGCTGGGCCTCGCGCCTGTGCGGCTGGGCCACGCGCTTGCCGCGCGCAGGCAAGGGCGCGCTTCGCGTGGAGATCGATGCGGACGAGGGCGGCGAGCGCTGGGCGCGGGTGATCGCGGGCAAGGCGATGCGTTCGCGGCTGTGGGCGCGCGACGAGCCGAACAGCTGGGGCTGGTGCGGTTCGCTTTCCGGCTTGAGGTCGAGGACCTGCCCGGCGTCGGTCGCGCCGTGATCTGGCGCGTGGCGCAGGTACGCGCACTCGGCCTGCCGTTGCCGGCCCGCTGGTTCGCGAGGGTCAGCGCCCGCGAGTACGAGCGCGAGCACCGCTATCGCTTCGACGTGACCGCATCTCTCCCGCGCATCGGCCTGCTGGTGCATTACCGGGGTTGGCTCGATGTCGACTGAGCACGAAGGGCAGGCGACGAGCATCGTCGTGTTCGACGGCGTGTGCGTACTGTGCAACGGCTGGGTGCATTTCCTGCTGCGCCACGCACGAAGACGCGCGCAGCATCGTGCCGACATCGAGGCGATCCGCCAGGCTTGGAAGCTGGCGACCGGGCACGAGTCGGTGCCGTGGTCGCGGCAGTCGGTCGAGGTGTCGTTCTGACGTGACCTATTGGTGATGCAAGAAGAAAGCCGGCCATGTGGCCGGCTTTGTTGGTCACAGGCAACCGTCACTTCGCGACGTTGAACTCGATCCTGCGGTTGCTGGCGCGTCCTTCCTCGGTGTTGTTGTCGGCGATCGGCTTGTCCTGTCCGTAGCCCTTGGCGGTCAGCATCGCGCTGGACACGCCCAGTTCGATCAGCTTCGCCATCACCGCGTCGGCGCGCTGCTGGCTCAGCATGACGTTGGCGGCGGCGTCACCGGTGTTGTCGGTGTGTCCGCCGACCTCGATGCGCGTGCCTGACGGTGCGGTCTTGATCGCATCGGCCGCGCGCTGCAGAACCTCCATGCTGTCGGCCGTGATCTTCGCCGAGTCGGTCTCGAAGAAGATGTTCATCAGGTTCAGCGCCTTGACCAGGTCACCGGCACTGAAACCAGACTTCAATCCTGCCAGTGCCGCGGTCGCGCGGTCCCACAGGCCCGTGATCGCGTAGCCGCCAAACACCTTGCGCAGTTTTTCGGTAATGGCGAAACGCTGGTCCTCCGGCAACGCGGAGGTGTCGATGGTCAGCTTGTCGCCGTCGAATCCGAACTTCAGGCCAGTGGCCTTCAGGTCGGGCAGCACGGCGATCAGCTTGTCGATCCAGCCGGCCGGCAGGGTGTTGGCATCGACGGTGATGTCGCCGCTGACATTGCCGGCGCCGAACGCCGCGGTCATCGCGTCCATCAAGCGCGTGCGATCGGCATCGCTGGCGAGCTGGCCGCTGACCATGACCTTGCCTGCGGTGTTGTCGAAGCCGAATCGCGCGTTCGCCTGCGCGACAGGAGCCGGCGGCGCCGGTGTCGTCGCCGCGGGCGGCGGTGGCGGGGGCGGTGCTTCGTGCTTGCAACTGCGGAACGCCAGGAACAGGCCAAGCAGGATCAACAGCGCTATCACCCATTTCAGCCAGCCGGGCATGCCCGAGGCAGGCGATCCCGGCGCGCGCGCGGTGGTTCGCGGCGCGGGGCCGATCAGCGATGCGAACTCCGCAGGCATGGCGGTTGGAATACGGCCTCCGGGAGTCAGCATGGCGATCAGCTTCGGCAGGATGGCGGCGCCAGCCAGGTTGATGGTGGCCGCGGGAACGCCCAGCGCGTTGGCGAAACGGCTGATCTCGTGCTGGCCGAAAGCGGCATTGAACTGGTCGGGCGCAAGCGCGTTGTCGCCCGGGGTTCCGCCGATCCACGACTGCAGAAGGCTGCCGAGCCCGGCCTGTTCGAAGCGCTGGCTGAAACCTGAAAAACCACCCGGGCGGCCGCTGAAGATGGCATCGGCGAGCAGGCCGATAAAGCGCGCGGCATTGCTGCCAAGGCCCAGTTTTTCGGCCTGACGGATGAGTGCGTCTAGCATGGCAAGCTCCGGTATTGGGGTGCTATTGCTTGGGTTCCCGGGTCGGTCCTTGAGCCTTGTGCTGTGCGCATATTGCAACGAGGCTTGAGGACGGTCTCGACGAGGGAGGTTGCGGGCAGGCCGAAGGGGCCCTGGAGGCAACCGGCGGGATTGTGAAGGCAGGGGCCTTAG
This sequence comes from Lysobacter sp., assembly GCA_036525015.1. Taxonomy (GTDB): domain Bacteria; phylum Pseudomonadota; class Gammaproteobacteria; order Xanthomonadales; family Xanthomonadaceae; genus Lysobacter_J. Next base: position 744 of record DATDBD010000233.1, on the reverse strand, counting down.
TTCACCGTGATTTTCCGAGGGAGCCAAAAAAAGAAAGCCGGCCATGCGGCCGGCTTTCCGCGACGACACAAGCGAACCGTCACTTCAGGACGTTGAACTCGATCCTACGATTGCTGGCGCGCCCTTCCTCGGTGCCGTTGTCGGCGATCGGCTTGTCCTGTCCGTAGCCCTTGGCGGTCAGCATCGCGCTGGATACGCTCAGTTCGCCCAGCTTCGCCATCACTGCGGCGGCGCGTTGCTGGCTCAGCGTGACATTGTCGGCGGCATCGCCCGTGTTGTCCGTGTACCCGCCAATCTCGATGCGCGTGTCTGCGGGCGCGGCTTTGATCGCATCGGCCGCGCGCTGCAGGACCTCCATGCTGTCGGCCGTGATCTTCGCCGAGCCGGTCTCGAAGTAGACGTTCATCAGGTTCAGCGCCTTGACCAGGTCGTCGGCGCTGAAGCCCGACTTCAATCCTGCCAACGCCGCGCTCGCGCGGTCCCACAGGCCGGTGATCGCATAGCCGCCGAATACCGAGCGCAGCGTGTCGGTGATGGCAAAGCGCTGGTCCTCGGGCAGTGCCGAGGTATCGATGCTCAACTTGTCGCCGTCGAAGCCGAACTTCAGGCCGGCCGCCTTCAGCTCGGGCAGCAGGGCGATCAGCTTGTCGATCCAGCCGGCCGACAGCGTGTTGGCATCGACGGTGATGTCGCCGCCGACATTGCCCGCGCCGAACGCCGTGTTGAGCGCGTCCATCAGCCGCG
>DATDBD010000232.1:0-5860 GCA_036525015.1 Lysobacter sp. | reverse complement strand
GGTAATAACGGCCGCGCCTGCGAAGCGCCGCCAGAGGCAACCCCGCCGCATGCGTCTGTCCACGATCAAGCTGTCCGGTTTCAAATCCTTCGTCGATCCGACCACGCTGCATTTGCCGAACAACATGACCGGCATCGTCGGTCCCAATGGCTGTGGCAAGTCCAACATCATCGATGCCGTGCGCTGGGTCATGGGTGAAAGCTCTGCCAGCCGCCTGCGCGGCGACTCGCTGACCGACGTGATCTTCGCCGGCTCCTCCGCGCGCAAGCCGGTGTCGCAGGCGATGGTGGAGCTGATCTTCGACAACTCCGATCACACCATCACCGGCGAATTCGCCGCGTTCAACGAGATCTCGGTCAAGCGCACCGTCAGCCGCGACGGCACCAGCCAGTACTACCTCAACGGCGCCAAGTGCCGCCGCCGCGACATCACCGACCTGTTCCTCGGCACCGGCCTGGGCCCGCGTAGCTACTCGATCATCGAGCAGGGCATGATCAGCAACATCATCGAGGCCAAGCCCGAGGAGTTGCGCGTCTATCTCGAGGAAGCCGCCGGCATCTCCAAGTACAAGGAGCGCCGCAAGGAAACCGAGACCCGCATCCGCCACACCCGCGAGAACCTGGACCGCCTCAACGACCTGCGCGAGGAAGTGGGCAAGCAGCTCGAACACCTCAAGCGCCAGGCGCGTCAGGCCGAGCAGTACCAGGCCATCCAGGCCGAGCGCCGGGTCAAGGACGCGGAGTGGAAGGCGCTGGAACACCGCGCCCTCGACCAGAAGCTGCAAGCCCAGCGCGAGAAGCTGAGCCAGCAGGAAACCCGCCTGCAGCAGCTGATCGCCGAGCAGCGAGAAGCCGAGCGCGAGATCGAAGTCGGCCGCGTCAAGCGCGAGGAGTCCGCCGAGTCGCTCAACAAGGCGCAGGCCGCCAGCTACGAGGTCGGCGGCACGCTGGCCCGCATCGAACAGCAGATCCAGCACCAGCGCGAAATGACGCAGCGCCTGCACAAGGCGCGCGACGAGGCGATGGCGGCCTTGGCCGAACTGGGCGAGCACATCGGCAGCGACCAGTCGCGCCTGGACGTGCTGCGTTCCGCCGTGGCCGAGTCCGAGCCGCGCCTGGAGCAGCTTCGCGAGGACGACGAATCCCGCCAGGACGCGCTGCGCGATGCCGAGCAGAAGCTCAACGACTGGCAGCAGCGCTGGGATGAGCACAGCCGTGCCCAGGCCGAGGCCGCTCGTGCCGCCGACGTCGAGCGCACCCGCATCGAACACCTGGATCGCCAGGTGTTCGACGTCGACCGCCGTCGCGCGGCGCTCAACAGCGAGCGCTTCGGGCTCGACGTCAATGCGCTGGCGGAAGCTTTCGCCGCGTTGCAGGAACAACACGAGACGCAGAAGTTCTCGATCGACAACCTCAGCGAGGAGCTGGAGACACGCAAGGGCACGCTGGGCGAGTTGCAGGAACAACAGCGCGCCGCCCAGTCCCAACTGGCCGACGTTCGCAAGAGCGCGCAGGCCGCGCGCGGCCGCCTGTCCTCGCTTGAGACGTTGCAGCACGCCGCGTTGGGCCAGGAGCAGGGCGCCGCGCTGAGCTGGCTGCAGGCACGCGGGCTCGACTCCGCGGCGCGCGTGGGCGAGAAGCTGGTCGTCGAGGATGGTTGGGAAAACGCCGTCGAAAGCGCGCTTGGTCAGTTGATCGAAGGCGTGCTCGTCGCATCGCCGGAAACGCTGGTCGACGCCATCGGCGAACTCGGCGATGGGCGCCTGGCTCTGGTCGACCCGCACAACGACGCGGTTGAGTTCGCCCCGACTTCGCTGGCTTCGAAAGTGCGTGGTCCGATCGCGATCCGCCGCGTCCTGGCCAGGCTGCACGCCGCCGAAACCCTGGCCGAAGCACGCGCCATGCTGCCGATGCTGGGCGACGGCGAGTCGATCATCACCCGCAACGGCGAGCGCCTCGGTGCTGGCTGGGTACGCGTGCTGCGCTCCGGCGCGGCCAAGCAGGGCGCGCTGCTGCGCGAGCGTGAGATCCAGACGCTGCGCGGCGAGATCGAAACGCTGCAGAACCGCGAGCGCGAGTTGGACTCGACGCTGGTGCAGCTGCGCGACCGCCTGCTTGCCGCCGAGCAGCAGCGCGAGGACGCGCAGCGGACGCTGTACATGGCGCACCGCAGCGTGTCCGAGTTGGCCGGCCAGCTGCAGAGCCAGCAGGGTCGCCTGGATTCGGCACGCGGCCGCATCGAGAAGATCGACGCAGAACTCGAGCAACTGGGCGAAACGCTGGAAAGCAGCCGCGACCAGTCCCGCGAAGCGCGCAACCGCCAGGAAGAAGCGGTCGTGCGCATGTCCGAGCTGGAGGACGCGCGGCAGGAGCTGGAAGCGCAGCGCCGCGCATTCGGCGAGGCCCGCGACCAGGCCCGCAACATGGCGCGCGAGACGCGCGACACCGCCCATGCCCTGGCGCTGACGCTGGAATCGCAACGCACCCAGATCACCGCGCTGTCGCAGGCGCTGGACCGCATGGGCGGCCAGCGCGGCCAGCTCGACTCGCGCCTGGGCGAACTGTCGGCGCAACTGGCCGACGGCGACGTCCCGGTGCAGACGCTGGAGGAGCAGCGCCAGGTCGCGCTGGAACAGCGCGTGATCACCGAACAGAACCTCACCCTCGCGCGCACCACGCTCGACGGCATCGACCACGACCTGCGTCGCTTCGAGCAGGTCCGCCACCAGCGCGACGACCAGGCCATCCAGCAACGCGAGGGCATCGGCCAGCGTCGCCTGGAGCAGCAGGCGCTGGTGCTGAAGGCCGAGCAGTTGGCCGCGGCCGTGACCGAAGCCGGCTTCGTGCTCGAGGACGTGGTCAACACGTTGACCGAGGACATGGATCCGCAGATCTGGGAGCGCACCGTCGCAGAACTCGATGGCAAGCTGCGGCGACTGGAGCCGGTCAACCTGGCCGCCATCCAGGAACACGCCGAGGCCGCGCAGCGCAAGGAATACCTCGACGCGCAGTTCACCGACCTCACCACGGCCCTGGAAACGCTGGAAGACGCGATCCGCAAGATCGACCGCGAGACCCGCGGCCGCTTCAAGGACACCTTCGACCGCGTCAACAGCGGCGTGCAGGAGCTGTATCCGCGCCTGTTCGGCGGCGGCCATGCCTACCTGGAACTCACCGGCGAGGACCTGCTCGATACCGGCGTGTCGATCATGGCGCGCCCGCCCGGCAAGCGCGTGTCCAACATCTCGCTCCTGTCCGGCGGCGAGAAGGCGATGACTGCGGTGGCGCTGGTGTTTGCGATCTTCCGCCTCAATCCCGCGCCGTTCTGTCTGCTCGACGAGGTCGACGCGCCGCTCGACGAAGCCAACGTCGGACGCCTCGCGCAGATGGTCAGCGAGATGAGCGAACAGGTACAGTTCCTCTTTGTCACCCATAACAAGGCGACGATGGAAGCCGCGCAGCAATTGTCGGGCGTGACCATGCGCGAGCCGGGCGTCAGCCGCCTGGTGTCGGTCGACCTGGCCGAAGCTTCGCGCCTGGCCGGTGTGGCCTGATGCTTGAATGCGGGGAATAAGGAGTAAGGAAATGGGGAGCGGTCGCGTGCGGAAACCGAATGCGCGCCAGGTCGTGGACAACACCTCGTTTCTCGAAGCCCTCGTTTCCCGAAGCCGTGTCCCGTTTGCGTTTTTGGGCGGCGCCATCGGCCCGTCCCGTTCCATCCCCGCCGTAAGGAGCCTTCAATGTCAGACGTGACCATGCTGCGGATCGGAATCCTGATTGCCGGCCTGATCCTGATCGGCGCGATCGTATTTTTTGGTCGTCCGCGCAAACCGGGGCAGGGCAAGCGCATAGCGCGCGAGGGCGGTCCCGACCTGGCGCGTCACGAGCCGACGCTGAGCGAACAGTTGCAGAGCGAACTGGGCGGTGAAGGCGGCCTGGGCGGCGAGACGACCACACAGGCGGAACTGGAGCTGTTCGACCACACCCTGGAAGGCGGCGCCAACAGCGAACTCGGCCGTCGCGCCACCGAGGAATTCGACAAGATCGTCACTCTGTACCTCGCCGCGCGCGCCGGGCAGAAGCTGCACGGTCCCGACATCGTCGTCGCCGCCGAGAAGGCCGGCCTGGTCTACGGCCACATGGGCGTGTTCCACCGCCTGGTCGAGAACCACCCCGAGCGCGGCCCGGTGTTCAGCGTCGCCAACATCATGAAGCCCGGCAGTTTCGACATGGCGCAGATCCAGGCGCTGGAAACGCCGGCGATCGCGTTCTTCCTGACCCTGCCGGCGCCGGTCAACGCGCTCGATGCTTGGGAAACGATGCTGCCGACCGCACAGCGCATGGCCGAGCTGCTCGAAGGTGTGGTCCTGGACGATTCGCGCAACGCGCTCGACCGTCAGCGCATCGGCCAGATCCGCGACGAACTGCGCGCCTACGACCGCCAGCGCGAAGCTCCCCCGCTGACCAAGCCTGCGCGCTGGTGATCCGCACCCTCTCCCACGGGAGAGGGGATTCATAGAGGTGTGAGACCGGAGCCGCGCGATCGCTTCCGTCGCCAGTCCGTGGACTGACCGCATCTCGACAGCCGCGACGCCAGAATTGACATCAAGATGGATCCCGGCCTTCCACCGGGATGACCGCGCAGGAATCTGCCAGTGGCCAAATCCGAATCCAATCCGTCCACCCGCATCGACCAGCTTCGTCGCCAGCTGGACGACGCCAACTATCGCTACTACGTGCTCGACGATCCGACCATTCCGGATGCCGAGTACGACCGGCTATTGCGCGAACTGGGCGACCTTGAGGCCGCGCACGCGGAGCTGGTGACGCCCGACTCGCCGACACAACGCGTCGGCGCAACCCCTTCGGGTGCGTTCGCGGAAGTCCGCCATGCGATCCCGATGCTGTCGCTGGGCAACGCTTTCAGCGACGAGGAGATCGTCGACTTCGAGCGTCGCATCGAACAGAAGCTGGGGCGAAAGCGCCCGAAGTTCTCGGTCGAGCCCAAGCTCGACGGCCTGGCCATCAGCCTGCGCTACGAAGACGGGCGCTTCGTCCGCGGCGCCACCCGCGGCGACGGCGCCACCGGCGAGGACGTCACCGCCAACCTGCGCACGATCAAGGCGATCCCGCTGCGCTTGCGCAGCGGGAAAGGAAAGGATGACCCGCTGCAACTGCGCGACAAGGGCTGGCCGGAAGTGCTGGAAGTGCGCGGCGAGATCTACATGCCGCTGGCGGATTTCCGGCGCTACAACGAGCATGCGCTCGAGCACGGTGGCAAGGTGCTGGCCAACCCACGCAACGGCGCGGCCGGCTCGCTGCGTCAGCTCGATCCGCGCATCACGGCAAAACGCCCATTGGCGTTCTATGCCTATGCGGTCGGCGAGGTCGAAGGCGGCGACTTGCCCGACACGCATTCGCAGACTTTGAAGCAACTGCGCGAGTGGGGCTTCCCGGTAAGCGCCGAAAGCGCAGTGGTCGCCGGCGCCGACGGCCTGCTGGGCTACTACCGCGAGGTCGGCAAAAAACGCGACAAGCTGCCGTTCGACATCGATGGCGTGGTGTACAAGCTCGACGACTACGAAGGCCAGCGCGAGATGGGTTTCGTCTCGCGTGCGCCGCGCTGGGCGATCGCGCACAAGTTCCCGGCGCAGGAACAGATGACGGTGGTGGAGTCGATCGAGGTCAACGTCGGACGCACCGGCGCCGTCACGCCGTGGGTGCTGATGCAGCCGGTGCAGGTCGGCGGCGTCACCGTGACGCGCGCCACCCTGCATAACGCCGACCAGGTCGCGCGACTGGACGTGCGCAACGGTGACACCGTGATCGTGCGGCGTGCCGGCGATGTCATTCCGGAAGTC
>DATDBD010000231.1:0-7999 GCA_036525015.1 Lysobacter sp. | reverse complement strand
AGTTCGGCCAGGTTGCACAGCGCGATCGCATGCACGGTGCCGATGTGGTTGTGCACACGGCGGCGGTCGCGGATGCGCACCTCGCAGCGGCCCGGCTCCAGTGAAACGAAGCGTGGGGCGATCGTGGCGAAGTAGGGCGCCTTCAGGCAGATCGCGCGCGAGAACAACCAATGGCCGGCGGGCCAGCGCGTGATGCGGCGGTACAGGGCGAGCACAGGGGCGGTCATTCGCAGTCTCCGGTTGCGCATACGACGACGGCGGGTCAGTGCCCGCCGTCGTGGTGGATCATCGACATTGCCGCGATCAGGCGGCGGCGCGACTGTCGTGTTGCGCGGGACGATAGCCGGCCGAGCGCAGTTCCTCGGGGTCGAAGTCGTCGACGCTGATCGCGTCGATCGTCATCTCGCGCAGCTCTTCCAATTGCTTGCGTTCGTCGGCGGTGATCCAGCCCTCGCGCACGCCCTCGTCGAGTTGCTCGGGGAAGCTGAGCGCCTCGATATCCTTGGTCTTGAGGGCCTTGAGGAACTTGCGTTCCACCGGCTCGGCCAACACCACCTTCTGCAGGTAGCTGTTGATGCGGCCAGCCGGGTTGTTGGCGCAGGGCGTGAGGAAGATGCCGGCAGCGAGCCGGTCGCGCGCTTCGTTCGGCGACATCAGCAAGGACGCAGTCTTGTGACCCAGGCGGTCGCTCGGCGCCTGCGCGCGGCGGCCCCACGGGAACACCAGCATCCACATCAACCAGCCGATCGGGCGGATCGGGAAGTTGCGCAGCGCCGCCGAGAACGCGATCTCGATCTTGTGGACGCTGTTGTGGAACGACCAGGCCAGCAACGGCTGGTCGGACACCGGACGGCCTTCGTCCTCATAGCGCTTGAGGATGGCGCTGGCGATGTAGAGGTGGCTGAGCACGTCGCCCAGGCGGCCCGACAGCGACTCCTTGAACTTCAACTTGCCGCCGAGCAGCAGCATCGAGGTGTCGGCCATCAGCGCCAGCGCCGCCGAATAGCGGTTGAGCTTGCGGTAGTAACGGCGCGTATAGACATCGCCCGGCGCCGCGCCGAACTTGGCGCTGGTCAGGCCATACCACCAGCTGCGCACGGCGTTGGAAATGGCGAAGCCGATGTGGCCGAACAGGTTGCGGTCGAACTCGCGCAGCCGCTCTTCCGGATCGGGAAGCTTCGCCGCCTTCATCTCCTTGAGCACCCACGGATGACACAGGATCGCGCCCTGCCCGAAGATCATCAGCGAGCGCGTCATGATGTTGGCGCCCTCGACGGTGATCGCGATCGGCGAGGCTTGCCAGCCGCGACCGAGGTAGTTCTTCGGGCCGAGAATGATGCCCTTGCCGCCGTGGATGTCCATGGCGTCGGCGGCCGCCTGGCGGCCCATTTCGGTGCAGTGGTACTTGGCGATGGTCGACGGCACCGCGGGCAGTTCGCCGCGCGCGACCGCGGCCGCCGAGGCCTGCGCCAGCGCGCTGGCCGCGTAGGCATTTCCGGCCAGTCGCGCCAGTGCTTCCTCGACGCCTTCGAAGCGGCCGACCGACAGGCCGAACTGTTTGCGGATGCGCGCATACGCGCCGCTGACCACTGCGGCCATCTTGGCGCCGCCGCTGGCAGTGGAGGGCAGGGTGATCGAACGGCCGATCGACAGGCACTCGACCAGCATCTGCCAGCCCTTGCCGGCGTAGGTTTCGCCGCCGATCAGCTGGCTCAGCGGGATGAACACTTCGCGGCCATGGATGGGGCCGTTCTGGAACGGCGAGTTGAGCGGGAAATGGCGACGGCCGATCTCCACGCCCGGGGTGTCGCGCGGCAGCAGCGCCAGGGTGATGCCGATGTCGCGCTTGTCGCCGAGCAGTCCATCCGGGTCGTACATGCGAAAGGCCAGGCCGATCAGCGTCGCGACCGGGGCTAGCGTGATGTAACGCTTGTCGAAGGTCAGCTTGACACCGACCACGCGCGCGCCGTTCCACTCGCCGGTGGTGACGATGCCGAAATCGGGGATCGAGGTGGCGTCCGAGCCCGCCCACGGACCGGTCAGGCCGAAGCAGGGCACTTCACGGCCATCGGCCAGGCGCGGCAGGTAGTAGTCCTTTTGCTCCTGCGTGCCGTAGTGCATCAGCAGCTCGGCCGGGCCGAGCGAGTTGGGCACGCCGACGGTGGAGCTGACCACCGAGGAGATCGAGGCCAGCTTCTGGATGACCTTGTGGTTCGCCAGCGCGGAGAAGCCCAGGCCACCGTATTCCTTTGGCACGATCATGCCGAAGAAGCGGTTCTTCTTGATGAAGTCCCACAGCTCCGGCGACAGGTCGGCGCGGACGTGAGTGATGTCCCAGTCGTCGACCATGCGGCACAGCTCTTCGGTCGGGCCGTCGAGGAAGGCCTGCTCGTCGGCGGTCAACGTCGGCTTGGGCTGGCTCAGCAGCACGTTCCAGTTGGGCTTGCCCGAGAACAGCTCGCCCTCGAAGCCGACCGTGCCCGCTTCCAGCGCGACGCGTTCGGTTTCCGACAGGGGCGGCAGGATCTTGGTGTAGAAGCCCAGCAGCGGCTGGGTGATGAACGGCAGCCGGAACTGCGGCAGCAGCAACGGCACCGCAATCAGCGCGGTGACCAGCGCGGCGATGAACGTGGCGGCGCCGCTGGCGCCGAGCAGCCAGCAGGCGACCAGCGCGGTGGCGGTCAGGGCGGCCCAAACCGGCAGCCGCAGCCGGTGATAGGCGGCGATCGCACCGACCAGCAGGAAGGCAATAAAAGGAATCACGATACTCATGACGACGCTCCAGCAACGATGCGGCGGTGACAATGGGGCCGGTGGATGAGCGCTGGGATGGGGGCCCTGGGGGGTGTGGCCATTCAATCGCCTGCATCAAACACACAACATACGGACGAGTATGGTAACCTTCATCGCCCGCTGTCAACCTCGCCTGAACCCACCTCAGGCTTGCGTACTGTTCCCGCCGGTGGCGTATGGTTAAAATTGTCACCTTATGAGCCTGACCGCCCAGAACAAACAAGAACGCACCGGCCGACTCAGCGCCGATGATTGGGCGCAGGCCGCCCTGGACATGATCGCCGAGCAAGGGGTGGCCGCCGTCGCCGTCGAGCCGCTGGCACGACGTCTGGGCGTGACCAAAGGCAGCTTTTACTGGCACTTCCCCTCGCGCGACGCGCTGCTGGTCGCCGCGCTGGAACGCTGGGAAAAAGTCGAGCAGGAAACCGTGTTCGGCCAGCTCGAGCCGATCCCCGACCCGCGTGAGCGCCTGCGCGCGCTGTTCACCCTGGTCGCGCACGAATTCAAGTCGCACGTCATCTATTCCGAGCTGCTCAAGGCGCTGGACCACCCCGCCGTGCAGCCGGTCATCGGTCGCGTCTCCGAACGCCGACTCGACTACCTGACGGCGTCGTTCCGCCAGGCCGGCCTGAGCCGCACCGACGCCCAACACCGCGCGCGCCTGCTCTATGCCGCCTATGTCGGCTTCCTGCAGCTCAACCTGCAGCTGCACCAGGCACGCATGCAACACGACGAGTTCGAGGCCTATGTCGAGCACATGATGGCCACGCTGATCCCGTCTACCTGATTTTCTTTTGTTTAACAGCCCCCAGGCTGGAGGATGTTTTTCGTGAATGCCATTTCCCACGACGTCTCGAAACCTGCCATCGCGCCGGGAAGCGAAGGCAGCAAGCTGGCCGCGCTCAATGCGTGGGTCGCCGAGGTCGCCGCGCTTACCCAGCCCGACGCGATCCACTGGTGCGACGGCAGCGATGCCGAGAACGCCAGGCTCATCGCGCAGATGCAGGCCGACGGGACGCTGATCAAGCTCAACGAGCAGACCCATCCCAACAGCTGGCTGCACCGCTCGCATCCGGATGACGTTGCTCGCGTCGAGCACCTGACCTTCGTGTGCACCAGCGAGCAGGAAGACGCCGGCCCGAACAACCACTGGATGTCGCCGGCCGACGGCCACAAGCAGATGGACGCGCTGTTTGCGGGCTGCATGAAGGGCCGCACGATGTACGTGATCCCGTACTGCATGGGCCCGATCGATTCGCCGCTGTCGCGTTGCGGCGTGGAGATCACCGACAGCCCGTACGTGGTCGCCAACATGCGCATCATGACCCGCATGGGCGCCCCGGCTCTGGCGCGTATCGAGCGCGAGGGTAAGTTCGTGCGCGGCCTGCATTCGATCGGCGAGCTCGACCCCGAGCGCCGCTTCATCATGCATTTCCCGCAAGAGCTGACCATCAAGTCCTACGGTTCGGGCTACGGCGGCAACGCATTGCTCGGCAAGAAGTGCCACGCGCTGCGCATCGCCTCGCACCAGGCACGCAACGAGGGCTGGCTGGCCGAGCACATGCTGATCCTCGGCCTGGAAAACCCGCAGGGCGAGACGCACTACGTCGCCGCGGCGTTCCCGTCGGCCTGCGGCAAGACCAACCTGGCCATGCTGATTCCGCCGGAGGGCTACCGCGCCCAGGGCTGGAAGGTGTGGACCGTGGGTGACGACATCTGCTGGATGCGTCCTGGTGCCGATGGCCGCCTGTATGCGATCAACCCGGAAGCCGGCTTCTTCGGCGTCGCCCCGGGCACGTCGCGAAAGTCGAACCCGAATGCGCTGGCCTCGATCCGGCACGACACTATCTTCACCAACGTCGGCGTCACGGCCGACAACCAGCCGTGGTGGGAAGGCATCGACAACGGCGACACGCCGGTCACCGACTGGCGCGGCAATCCTTATGACGCCGCCAAGGGTCCGGCCGCCCATCCGAACTCGCGCTTCACCGTGTCGGCCAGGCAGTGCCCGAGCTATTCCGAGCAGGCCGAGAACCCGGCCGGCGTGCCGATCAGCGCGATCGTCTTCGGCGGTCGCCGCGCCTCGCTGGTGCCGCTGGTGTTCGAAGCGCGCGATTGGACGCACGGCGTGCTGGTCGGCGCGGCGATGGGCTCGGAAACCACCGCCGCCGCGACCGGCGCGGTCGGCGTGATGCGCCGCGATCCGATGGCGATGAAGCCGTTCTGCGGCTACAACTTCGCCGACTACTTCAGCCACTGGCTGTCGTTCGACCAGGACGGCGCCAAGCTGCCGAAGATCTTCCACGTCAACTGGTTCCGCAAGGGCGACGACGGCAAGTTCCTGTGGCCGGGTTTCGGCGACAACCTGCGCGTGCTGGAGTGGATGATCCAGCGCGTGAAGGGCGAGGCCGGCTCGGTCGAAACGCCGATCGGCCACCTGCCGGCGGATGGCGAGCTCAACCTGCGCGGCATCACGCTGGGTGAGGAGGCGCGCGCCAAGCTGTTCGGCTTCGATCAGGCCGGGTGGCAGGCCGAGTTCGCCAGCATCGGCGAGTACCTGGACGAGTACGGTCCGCGCATGCCGCAGCAGCTCAAGGACGAACAGCAGCGCATTGCCCGGGACCTGGCAGGCTGAGAACCACCCGATGACAACAGCGAACCCCGCAGCCCTGGCAGCCAGTCGTGAATTCGTGATCGATGGCCGCCCGCTGCGGGTGTTCGACGGTCATCTGCCCAATGTCGGCGAATATGTGCGCGGCCTGTCGCGGGCCGCGTTCACGCGCACCGAAGTCGCGCGTCCGGAAACGGCCGAGTACAAGCACTGGGCAACCGAAATAAAGCTCGACGCGTTGGCACAGCAGCCGATATTCGATATCACCCGGCGCGCCGTGCTCGGTTTCACGACGCCGTCGTTCGGATACAGGCCTTATCGCGCCTACACCAACATCGCCAGCTTCGGCGACATGCTGTTTACCCACACCGACTGCCTGCCTGACCAGCACGACCTGACCGCGCTGTGGTACCTGTGCGAACACTGGGACCTGGAGTGGGGCGGCGAGACGATGTTCTTCGACGCGCAGGACGAGGTTGCCTGCGCGGTCCAGCCACGGCCCGGCAGGCTGGTCATCTTCGACGGCGCCATCAAGCACGTCGGCCGACCGCCCAACCGCATCTGCTATGCGCCGCGGTACACCTTCGCGATCAAGTTCGAGAAGATCGCGGTGGCGGGCGCATGAACGCACAGCTCCCGCAACGGCTCTGGCGCCAGGGCGAAGACTACGCTCGGCAGGGACAATGGGCTGCTGCGCTCAAGGCCTACGACGGCCTGATCGAGCAGGAGCCCGGTCATGTGATGGCGCTGTTGCGGGCTTCACGCATGGCACTTTCGCTGGGCCGATATAGGCTCGGGCACGACTACGCGATGCGCGCGCTGGCCGCACGGCCCCGCGGCGACGAATCGGTGATCATGCTGGCGCGCGCGCTTCGCATGTTCAACGAGCCGCTTGCGCTGCTGGAATGCGTGGAGCATTCGGCGTGGCGAGAATGCCGCTCGGCCGAATGGTTGACCGAGCTGGCGATGCTGGTCAGCACCATCGGCGACAACAAACAGGCGATGGAGCTGCTCGACCTGGCGATCCTGCGCGACCCCAAGCACGCTCCGACCCGCTATTTCCGCGGCGTCGTGCAGATGTTCTTCGGCGACATGGGCGCCGCCGAGCAGGAGCTGGAGCGCTGCATCGCCCTGGCCCCGACCTTCGCGCAGGCGCACTGGGTGTTGTCGCGCCTGCGCAAGCAGACGGCGCAGTCCAACCATGTGGCCCGGATGAAGGCCCTGCTGCAGCGTGTGCAGCCCGGTACCGACAGCGATGCCTACATGGCTTTTTCCGTGCACAACGAGCTGCACGACCTGGGCGAGTATGACGAGGCCTGGCAGGCCCTGGACCACGCCTGTCGTGTGAAGCGGCGCCTGACTCCGCACGACCGGATGGATGCGCGGTGGACGTACGAGCGCCTCGTGGCACTGTGCGATGAGCAGTTCGTGCAGGCGTCGACGCAGGTCGACGGGCCGTTCACTCCGGTGTTCATCGTGGGCATGCATCGCTCCGGAAGCACGCTGCTGGAGCAACTGCTGGGCGGCCACCCGATGGTGGCTGACGGCGGCGAAACCTATTCGTTCACCACGCAGATGCGTTACGCGACCGATTACCGCAATAAAGGCGTAGTGGATGCCGAGCTGGTGAAGCGCGCGCTCAATGCCGACTATGCGCTCGTCGCCCACCGCTTCTACGAGGCCAGCCGGTGGCGCGCCAAGGGGCGGCCGTACCTGACCGAGAAGCTGCCGTCGAACTTCCTCAACCTCGGCTTCATCGCCAAGGCGCTCCCGCAGGCGCGCATCCTGCATATGGTGCGCGATCCGCTGGACACGTGCTTCTCCAACCTGCGCACGATGTTCTCGGACGTGAACACGTTCTCCTACGACCAGCGCGAGCTGGCCGAGTGGTACGGCCAGTACCACCGGCTGATGGCGCATTGGCACCGCGTCATGCCAGGGCGCGTGATGGACGTGCACTACGACGCTCTGGTGGCCGATCCGGACGGTGTGATGCGGCAGGTGCTCGATTTCTGCGGGCTGCCCTGGGATGACGCGGCCACGTCGCTCGACCGCGCAGGCGCCGTGGCTACGGCCAGCAGTCCGCAGATGCGCGGCGGCATCATGAAGAACCGAGGGGCTGCGTGGCGGCCCTACGAGGCCTGGCTGAAGCCGTTGATCGACGGTCTGGCCGAGTTCCGCACACCGCGCGATTAGGGCAGCACGCGCGTCAGCAGGGAAATGCTGGCCGCCGTGGCTTGGGCCTTCGCGGGCGGCGAAGCCTGGCCGCCTGGATCTTCAAAAACTCGAGCGCCTGGAGCGAGGGAGGCTCAGCCTTCCTTCATTCCGAACCAGCAGTTGAACGCAATGGTGACGCGTTCGTCATCGCCGTAGAACGGCATGACCTCATGTTGCAGCCACGACGGGAACAGCACCAGCTGTCCCGGCTGGAAACGGACGTTCCAGGTGCCGTGGTGGTAAGGCGCGCGCAGCCGTGCGTTGCCGGCATCGAGGAAATAGTTGCTGTAATGGTGCGGGTTGTGGAATCGCAGCACGCCCGACTCGGGGCGGTCATCGGGCGTCCGGCCCGGGTCGACGCAGTACACCCCCGACCAT
>DATDBD010000230.1:0-6002 GCA_036525015.1 Lysobacter sp. | reverse complement strand
GCAGCAGTTCTGGCTGCTGGTGAAGCGTTATGCCGCCGTGGCCGGCGTCGACCCGGACAAGATCAGTCCGCACGGACTGCGCCATAGCTTCGCCACCCATCTGCTGAACCACGGCGCGGACCTGCGCGCGCTGCAGATGCTTCTGGGTCATAGCTCCCTGTCGACCACCCAGATCTACACGCTGGTGGCGCGCGAGCAGCTCAAGCAACTGCACGCGAAGCATCATCCGAGGGGGTGAGGCAGGCCGCTTGCGCGGCACGCCGCGCGGCCTGGCGAACGCCCGGCCAGGGACGGCCGGGCCGGGCGATCCGAAGCCGGTCCGTCGCGCCATGGACGGCAGTGAGATGTCATTCGAAGACCGCGCACCGCGGCACTGCCGCGCGGCCTGGCGAATGCCCGGCCATGGGAGCAATCGAAGACGCGTTCCGCGCAGGCCGGCCGAACCATCGGAGGGATGGGGGGCGACCGGGCTGGACGACCCGGGTTCCGTCATTGCAGGCAACGGCCTGGCTTGCGTATCACGGCCCACTTACCAGCGCACCAAGGACCTGGACCGACGGCACTGGCCGGTTCAGGCGGTCATGCCACAATTCGGGAACCTCCCCCATCGTCAGCGGCCCCAAGCGGGCCGATGTCAGGACACCACATGAAGCGCACTCTCTTCGCCCTCCTTGGCGCCATCAGCCTCTCTGCCTGCGCCCAGGCCCCGGATCCGGCCAAGGCGCCAGGCGCGATGGCCAGCAGCGCCAACAGCGTCCCCAAGGCCCCCGCCAGCGCTGCGCCCAAGGCCGGCACGCCGGAGGCGAGGGCGGTGGCGGCCATCGCCACGCTCAACCCCCAGGTCAAGGCCGACAAGGTCGGCGCGGCGCCGATTCCCGGCTTCCAGGAAGCCATCGTGGCCGGCCAGGTGGTCTACGTCAGCAACGACGGACGCTATCTGTTCCTGCCGGGGTCCGGTGGCGCGCTGTTCGACGTCGATGCCCGCAAGAACCTCAGCGAGGGCGCGCTGGCTTCGATGCGCAAGGAACTGCTGAAGAGCATCCCGGTCAGTGAGCGCATCGTGTTCGCGCCGGCCAATCCCAAGTACACCGTCAGCGTCTTCACTGACGTCGAATGCGGCTACTGCCGCAAGTTCCACAGTGAAATCGCCGAGTACAACCGCCAGGGCATCGCCGTGCAGTACCTCGCGTTCCCGCGCATGGGCCTGGGCAGCGATGACTACAAGAAGATGGTGTCGGTGTGGTGCGCGCCGGATCGCCGCAAGGCGCTGACCGACGCCAAGGCCGACCACCAGGTGACGAGCCGGTCGTGCAAGACCAGCGTCAACCAGCAGTACGACGTCGGCCAGCGCGCCGGCCTGACCGGCACGCCGATGATCCTGGCCGCCGACGGCACCCAGCTGGGCGGCTACATCCCGCCGGCAGCCCTGCGCGCCACGCTCGACAAGCTGGCCGCCGATTCGGCCAAGGCCGCCCAGGCCGGTCCTCCGGGCGGCGCGGCCGGCAGCCGCTAAACCTTTCCAGAAGCCGCCGGCCGAGGCCGGCGGCGGCTCTGCCGGGTGGCCGCGAACCCTCCCGACGGAAGCCCGGAACTCCCACGGACGCGCCGCGGCCCGTCGTTCGTTACAATGACCGGCCCGACGTTGCACGGTTCCCCGGACATGATCGTCCTCGAGGGCGCACCCGCCCTGTCGCCGTTCCGCCGCGAGCGGCTCCAAGCCCGCCTGCAAGCCCTCCATCCGTCCGTCCGCCTGCTCGGCGCATGGCCTGTCTATTGGGTCGAGCCCGAACCGGGCCAGACGCCTGACGCAGAGCCGCTACGACGCATCCTGCAGGCCGGACCGGCTGAAGCCGCGCGCGAAGCCGATGCCATCTCGCGCTACGTCACCCCGCGCCTGGGCACGCTGTCGCCCTGGGCCAGCAAGGCCACCGAGCTGCTGCATGGCGCCGGACTGCCGGTGAAGCGCGTCGAGCGCGGCACGCGTTACGACCTGACGGGCTGGCCGACCGATGCGGCGACGCAGGGCGCGCTGGCCAAGGTGCTGCACGATCCGATGACGCAGTCGCTGCTGGAAGCGCGCGACGACGCGGCGGCGCTGTTCGCCGTGCCCGCGCGCGGCGGCCTGGAGCGCGTGCCGCTGGCGGACCTGGAAAACGCCAACGTCCGCCTCGGCCTGGCCCTGGCCGACGACGAGATCGCCTACCTGCGCGAGCGCTATGCCGCGCTTGGGCGCGAGCCGGCGGACGTCGAACTGATGATGTTCGCGCAGGCCAATTCCGAGCACTGCCGTCACAAGATATTCAACGCGTCGTGGACCATCAACGGTCGCGAGCAGTTGCACAACGGCGGGCCGCAGTCGTTGTTCAAGATGATCAAGAACACGCACGCGACCACCCCCGAGCACACGCTCTCGGCGTACAGCGACAACGCCGCGGTCGTCGAAGGCTACGCCAGCCGGCGTTTCCGCCCGGATCCCGGCAGCCGCGCCTACCGTGCCGAAGCGCAGGTCGATTCGGCGTTCGCGATCAAGGTCGAGACGCACAATCACCCGACCGCGATCGCGCCGTTCCCCGGCGCGTCCACCGGCAACGGAGGCGAGATCCGCGACGAGGGCGCGACCGGCCGCGGTGGTCGTCCCAAGGCCGGCCTGTGCGGCTTCAGCGTGTCGCACCTGCGCATCCCGACGCTGCCGCAGCCGTGGGAGACCGAGCGCAAGCTCAACCCGCGCATGGCACCGGCGCTGGAGATCATGCTCGATGGTCCGATCGGCGCGGCGGCCTTCAACAACGAGTTCGGCCGTCCCAACCTGACCGGCTACTTCCGCAGCTTCGAGCTCGACGAAGGCACCCATGCACGCGCCTACGACAAGCCAATCATGCTGGCCGGCGGCCTCGGCGCGATCGATCGCGTGCAGGTGAAGAAGCTCGGCATGAAGCCGGGCGATGCGGTGGTGGTGCTCGGTGGTCCGGCCATGCTGATCGGCCTGGGCGGAGGCGCGGCGAGCTCGGTCGCCTCCGGCGACAGCCACGAGGACCTCGATTTCGCCAGCGTGCAGCGCGACAACCCGGAGATGGAGCGCCGCTGCCAGGAAGTCATCGACCGCTGCGTTGCGCGCGGCGAAGACAATCCGATCGCCACCGCGCACGACGTCGGCGCCGGCGGTTTGTCCAATGGTATTCCCGAGTTGCTGCACGACTCCGGCCTGGGCGGCGTCATCGACCTGGCCAAGGTGCCGAGCGACGACCCGTCGCTGTCGCCGATGCAGCTGTGGTGCAACGAATCGCAGGAGCGCTACGTGCTCGGCGTGCCGGCCGATCGCATCGCCGAGTTCGCCGCCATCTGCGAGCGTGAGCGCTGCCCGTTCGCGGTGGTGGGTCACGCGACGGCCGAAGAACATCTGGTCGTCGGTTATGGCGCGACGGTCGAGAACGCCCGCGAAGCCGGTCGCGACTGGCCCATCGATCTGCCGATGGACGTGCTGTTCGGCAAGGCGCCGAAGATGCATCGCGATACCCGCCATCCGCCTGCCGCGCCGTGGCCGGAGCTGGAGTGGCAGGACCTGGACCTGCGCGAAGCCGCTCTGCGCGTGCTGGCGCATCCGACGGTGGCGTCCAAGAACTTCCTGGTCACGATTGGTGATCGCACCGTCGGCGGCCTGACCGCGCGCGACCAGATGATCGGTCCGTGGCAGCTGCCGCTGGCCGATTGCGCGATCACCTTGTCGGGCTTCGACGGCGTGGTCGGCGAGGCGATGGCGATCGGCGAGCGCACGCCGCTGGCGCTGCTCGATGCCGCCGCCGCCGCGCGCATGGCGGTGGGCGAGGCGATCACCAACCTGTGTGCCGCGCCGGTGGAATCGCTGGCGCGCATCAAGCTGTCGGCCAACTGGATGGCGGCGGCCGGGCACCCGGGCGAGGACGCGCTGCTGTTCGATGCAGTCAAGGCCGTGGGCATGGAACTGTGCCCGGAGCTTGAACTGAGCATCCCGGTCGGCAAGGACTCGCTGTCGATGCAGGCGCAGTGGCACAACGACGGCGCCGCGCACAAGTCGGTGTCGCCGGTCTCGTTGATCGTCAGCGCGTTCGCGCCGGTGCTGGACGTGCGCCGTCAGCTCACGCCGCTGCTCGTGCGCGACGAGGACTCCGAGCTGTGGCTGATCGGCCTGGGTGCCGGTAAGCAGCGCCTTGGCGGCTCGGTGTTGGCGCAGTGCTTCCCCGAAGCCAATGGCAACGGCCTGCTGCCGGCGTTCGCCGGCGGCGTGCCGGATCTCGACGACCCGCAGCGCCTGCGCGATTTCTTCGAGCTGATCCGCGATGCTCGCGAGGCCGAACTGCTGCAGGCCTATCACGACCGTTCCGACGGCGGCGCGTTCGCCGCGTTGTGCGAAATGGCGTTCTGCTCGCGCCTGGGTCTGGACATCAACCTCGATGGCTGGGGCGACGATCCCTTCCGTACGCTGTTCAACGAGGAGCTGGGCGCCATCGTCCAGGTCTCGACGCAAGACCGAGCCGAGTTCGCCGACCTGGTGGCGCGTCACGGCCTGATCGACTGCGCGCAGCGCATCGCCCGGCCGACCACGGCGCCGGTCGTGCGCGTTCGCGACGAGGGCAGCACCCTGGTCGAGTGGCGCTGGGACGAGCTGTTCGACGCCTGGTGGGCGACCAGCCATGCGCTGCAGAAGCTGCGCGACAACCCCGAGTGCGCCGACGAGGAGCGCGCCATCGCACGCGACTTCAACGCTGCGGGTGTGAAGCCGAAGCTGGGCTTCGATCCAGCCCACGATATCGCCGCGCCGTTCATCAACACGGGCGTGCGACCGAAGGTGGCGATCCTGCGCGAGCAGGGCGTCAACGGCCAGATCGAGATGGCGGCGGCGTTCGACCGCGCCGGTTTCGAGGCCTTTGACGTGCACATGAGCGACCTGATCAGCGGACGCTTCGCATTGGCGGACTTCAAGGGCCTGGCGGCCTGCGGAGGCTTCAGCTACGGCGACGTACTCGGTGCCGGTCGTGGCTGGGCGACCTCGGTGCTGGAGCGCAGTGCGCTGCGCGACGCGTTCGCCGCATTCTTCGCGCGTTCGGACAGCTTCTCTCTGGGCGTGTGCAACGGCTGCCAGATGCTTTCGCAACTCAAGCCGATCATCCCCGGCGCCACGCACTGGCCGAAGTTCCTGCGCAATCGCAGCGAGCAGTTCGAAGCGCGATTGGGCCTGCTGGAAGTGGTCGAGTCGCCGTCACTGTTCTTCCGCGACATGGCCGGCTCGCGCATTCCGGTGGCGGTGGCGCACGGCGAAGGCCGCGCCGAGTTCGACAGCACGCTCGACCAGAGCGCCGCGCACATATCGCTGCGTTATGTCGACGGCAACGGCCAGCCGGCCACGCGCTATCCGCTCAATCCCAACGGTTCGCCCGACGGCATCACCGGCCTGACCACCGACGACGGCCGCGCGACGATCCTGATGCCGCACCCGGAGCGCACGCTGCGCAGCGTCAACCTGAGCTGGGCGCCGCGCGATTGGAGCGAAGACTCGCCGTGGATGCGCATGTTCCGCAATGCGCGGGCGTGGGTGGCGTGAGCGGTTTGATCAGGTGAGCGCCAGGCGACATTTCGGCGCATGAAAAAGCCGGGCCCGAGGGCCCGGCTTTTTTGTTGGCGAAGCGGCGCTTACTTGAACGAGAAGTTGGCGGTACGCACAGAGCCGTCGCTGAGCTTCACCTGGATCTGCCTGCAGGTGCCCGCCCACGACTTCTCGCTCTTCCAGACATAGGTGTACTGGTTGGCGCTGGCGTCGTATTGCAGGCTGCTCGAACCGGCGGTGACGGTCTCCAGCAGCGGGTCCTCGGCCGCGCCGCCGCAGGTCATCGGCGCCGACTTCGGATAGCCCGCCGCCATGATCGACATGCCCTGGTAGCCGCCGAGGTTGAACTTCAGCGGTATCGCACTGCCCGCCTTGGAGCTGTTGAGCATCGGCGCCATGTCGACCGGGCGGAAGAATCCGTTCC